>CAZJZF010000052.1:0-5864 GCA_964550385.1 uncultured Lentimicrobiaceae bacterium
CCAGGCCCACCGCGCCGTGCAGGGCGACATCTCGGGGGTCACCGCGAAGCTGTAACGGCTGGTACCACGGTCGGTTTTTATCCATTCGGTTTTCATCACTTCGGTGCCGTTTTCAATGCTAACAAGTGCCCTGCCTGCCGGTGAAGAAGGGATGGTCACCTGTACCGTTTCTCCCGTCTGGTATCTGGGTTTGTCAACAGAGATCGTGAGCATCGATGCTCCTTCGCGCCCCTGGCCTGAACGGCGCCCCCAGCCGGGATAGTCAAAATATACCATCTTGCCGGATGAATGACCGCTGATGGGATCCGTAACCCGGATGTAATATCGCCCCCAATCCTCCGTTCCAGTGCCCCAGGTGAACAATCCCCTGCCGCCACTTACATTTACCGAAGCAGCATAAACCGGTACCGATTCGTTGTTCGAGAGGAAGTAGGGGAGGTCCCGCTCGGTGTTGTGCCACCACCAGCTCCAGTCGATCTTGAATATATCTACCTTCACCTTCGAACTCAGCCCTTTTCCATCGCTGGTAACCTGTGCCACCCTGAACTGGTGCTGCTTTCCCGACTCCAGCATATCCCACCAGCCATTCCCTTTGGGCACCCACAATCCTGCGTAACTGGCATAAGGATAATAGGGTACCGTAACGGTATTGATGCTGAAATCACCTCCCGCCTCAAAAACCTTGGTTCTGAAAGTGGCCCGCAATACCCCCGGTGCTCCACCCTCCAGCTCAATGGGGGGCTCAATGTCGGCCTTGCCGGCTGCATCCAGTTTCCCCTCGAAAACCGAAGTGGTCTCTGTGTAAAAACCTGCCGTGGGATCATCGAAACTGAAACCTTCAAAACCGGTGAACTTCGTAACCCCTTTCTCCAGGGTCATCGAAACATCGGCTTTCAGTCCCGGTGCCGTGGCCCCGTGAAGCCATCGGGCCTCCAGTTTCCCCTTGTTTTCTGCAGTGGCTGTCAGTCGGTCACCCGGAAACTTCAGCTCAATCTTCAAACGGTTGGGCTTCACCGTCTCTACCTTGAAATACTTCGAATAGGTGATATTGCCTATAATCACCTTGCCCAGATAGTTGCCGGTAATCGAAGATTCTTCAGTCCACACATGAAAAGGATAAATCCCTTTCACCGAGGAATTGGAAACCTTCCGTCGTATTACGTTGCCCTGCGGGTCGCTCAATTCAAACATCACCGGTATATCTTCAGGCAACTGCTTCTGCTTATTCTCCAGTATGAAGTGGATGTACATGGTATCACCCGGCCTCCAGACACTTCTTTCCGCATACAAAAATCCTTTGATGCCCTTTTTAACCTTTTCACCATCAACATCAAATAAACTCATCGACAGAGAGTTACCATCGCCAAGTTTCAGATACCCCCGTTCTTCTCCCCTGCGGGCAATCACCAGAAACGGTTTCTTCTGTAACTGAAATACCACCTTCCCCTCCTGGTCGGTATTCCCTTTGCCAAGCACCTGCATCCTGAAATCCATCACCTCCACCGCCAGTCCTGCGAGGGGCATTGCAGTAATGATGTCGGTGGCGAAGCATATCAGGTTACCGTCACTGCCAGCCTTGGCAATCAGTCCAATATCTGAACTCAGTATGTTTTTCGAAATGGCATTGTAGCGATAATACGAGCTCTTGCATGGGTTGTTTCGTTCACTCCATTCATAATCTTCATAATCGTACCAGTCGTAATCGTAGTAACCCGAATAGTCCCATCTCTCATTTTCATCCTCTTCATCCTCTTCCGGTTCTTCAAACCGTGTGAGTGTCTCTTTTTCAGGCTCTTCACTGCTCCCGCAGGGATAGGTGGAATACTCTTTCTTAAAACTCATAATTACCCTGTAAATCGCGCCCCGCTCCGGTGTAATGAGTTTTGTGAGATCCAGAGCATACCGGTTCCATTGGCTGAAATCGGCAATATTCTGGGTGGTCATCCGCAGGTCAACCTTTTTGCGATATACCGTGGTGGCAACACGATACATCTCCTCCGACCCTGCCAGGTCGTTCACCTGCAGAAACTGGGGCACATTCTTCTCATAAATTTTCTGGATTTTCACGTCCACAGCCGACAGATGCACCGCCTCAAACGGGAACAGCAATCCGTTGCTGCTGGGCAGTATGGTTCCTTCCCCCACCAGACGCACGGCCGGCATCATGGATGAGAAGTTGATCTGGCGTGAATACATCTTGCCCAGCACTTTTCCAGCCAGGTTTTTTACCCCCGGTTCCACCACGATCGTCATATCTCCCGATGGGGGAGTGTAACTCGGAAAAACCCGCAATCGGTTCCCTTCCACCCGGTAGCGCAGATTCCTCAGATCCCCGATCCGCACCAGCCCGTCGAAGTCATCCTCCGGATTCAGCAGATCCGAGAAGGTGATTTCGGCACAGGGATCGGGATCGTTCACCGCTTTGGCATCAACAACCACAAATTCAGCAGTGCCGGGAAGCTTCAGTTCAGCTTCACCGCTCTTCTTCGTTCCGATGGAGGAACCATCGTGCTTCACCTTCAGCACCGATACCTCTTTCTTCCGCATCAAACTGTCGATGCGGAAACTGTACCGCTTGCCCAAAGCCTGATCTGTCCACCGGATGGCAACCTCTTTGCCATCTATTTCACCCTGCAGCATCTCCTTTACCATGGCCAACTCCGCAGCATCTGCCAGTGTCACCTGCCCGGTAACCCGGTACAACAGCCCGTTTTCCCCTTCCAGCACCGGACTGCCCAGCGTCACTTCATAGTCCTGCCGTACCGTATGAAACTGAAATGTAAACTCCCTGAACATCTGCGGAACTTCCATCAGGTCAGATAAACGGAATGTACAGGTGTACGTGGTGTTCTGTTTCATCGGCTCCTTCGGCCTGAACTCCAGTGTGCGTGTGTCGGTCCACAACAGTTCCCCCTCAACCCCCGGATCAAATCCGAATAACGACGGATCTGCTTTCTTCCCCATCATCAAACTGTCAGCATACGGCTGGGTGAGCTGAATGCGGATTACGCTGCGGGTGGATACCACTCCGGAGGTGTAACCGTTGATGTAATCACGAAACCCGGGGTCGGGTTTGATCAGTTTCAGGGGATCACCCGCCCTGACCAGCAGGATAACTGCAATGGCAAGAATAACGGCTGCCGGAAGGCCGAATAACAGGATACGTCTGTTCATTTTCGGAAAATTAAAAGGTTATGGGATGGACGGTAAATATACGTTTTTACCCCTCGCTGTAGTATGTGCCCCCAAAAATAAATCCGATATGTATTTCTTTGCATATCTGGTTTTTAGGTAAACTATTTTTCCTTAGTTCCAAATATTCTATTTTTGTGCCGGAGCAGGGAGAACCGTTCCAGGATCCAGGTTCCAAGTTCCAGGAAATAAAGTTCAAGCGTTCAAGCGTTTTAATGTTCAAGTGATAAACAACGAACAACGAACAACAAACAACAAACAACGAACAACAAACAATATAAAATGAACATCGAAGATCTCAAAAGCAAGCACCGCCTCATCAAAGAGGTAAGTTATGACATAACCCCGCTCGAAAAGGGTTATACCGACAAATATTTATACATCAACCTGGCAACGCTGGAACCTGCCATCCGGGAGGTGCCGGCTCTGATGAAGGAGAAATTTGTGGGCGGCAAGGGGTATGGACTGAAACTGTTATGGGATGCCACCAAACCCGAAACAAAGTGGAATGATCCTGAAAACGAGATTGTTATTTGCCCGGGACCTATTGCAGGCATCACCCAGTATTCGGGTACCGGAAAATCGATTTGTGTCTCCATTTCACCGCAAACCGATATCCCCATCGACAGCAATGTGGGTGGATTTTTCGGACCTTTCCTCAAATTCAGTGGTTTCGATGCGCTGGAGCTCCAGCACAAAACAGATAAAAACCTGATCATCTTCATTGATGGAATCGAAGGGAAGATTCGTTTCGAAGAGATTCCTGATGACTATCCGGTCGACAGTCATGAGCTGGCAGAAGTGCTCACTGAGATCTATGCCGTAGATGAGGGAAGCCGCAAGAACGTATCGGTGGTTTCTACCGGAGCCGCTGCCGACCACTCCCTGATCGGTATGCTGAACTTCAGCTTCTTCGATTCAAAGCGCAAGAAGGTGAGGCTGAAACAGGCAGGTCGTGGTGGCATTGGCACTGTATTCCGCAACAAGGGAGTAAGGGCAGTTGTAGCCAGAATCAATGGTGTAAGGGGGAATCTGAACAATGTGGTCAATCTGGATGCCATTATGGAGCGTGGCAAGCGTTTCAACCGCGAGATGAGGGAACTCGACGACAGTCAGGCCGAGATGCGCACCAAAGGCACCGCCCACCTGGTGAACATCATGAACGACTACGATCTGTTGCCGGTACACAATTATAAGTATGGCAGCCACAAGGATGCCGATGCCATCCATGGCGATGTGTGGAAAAAGATGTTTACGCAGGGAGTTCCCGACGGCTGCTGGATCGGCTGCAATATGGCATGTGCCAAGGGTATCGATGAATACCTGGTGCGTACCGGCCCCTATGCCGGACAAAAGGTAATCGTGGATGGGCCTGAATATGAGAATGCCGGCGGTTTGGGTTCCAACTGTGGAATCTTCAACCCCGATTATATCGTGGAAGCCAATTTCTATTGCGATACCTACGGCATCTGCACCATCACCTGGGGAACCCTCCTGGCATTTATAATGGAATGCTACGAAAACGGTATTCTGAACGTAGAGCGTACCGGTGGACTGAAGTTGAATTTCGGCAATGCCGACTCGGCCATGGAGCTGCTGCATCAGCTTGCCCGCGGTGAAGGTTTTGGCGTTATCGCCGGAATGGGAGTTCGGAAGATGAAAGAGATGTTTGCGGCAAACGGCTGGGGCGACCCGGCATTCCTGCAGGATATCGGCATGGAAAACAAAGGGTTGGAGTACTCTGAATATGTGTCGAAGGAATCCCTGGCACAGCAGGGTGGATTTGCCCTCACCAACAAAGGGCCCCAGCACGACGAAGCCTGGCTCATCTTCATGGATATGGTAAACAACCAGATCCCCACGTTCGAAGACAAGGCCGAAGCACTCCACTATTTCCCGATGTTCCGTACCTGGTTCGGCCTCGTGGGGCTCTGCAAGCTCCCCTGGAACGACGTGGAACCTGAAACCAATTCTGAAACCGATGAGCCTGCCAAAGTGCCGGAACACGTTGATAATTATGTAACTATATACTCTGCAGTTACAGGTAAACCCTTCAGCAAAGAGGAACTGATCCGCCAGAGCGAAAGGGTGTACAACTTCCAGCGTATCTTCAACATCCGCCGTGGATACGGTCTCCGTATTCACGACAAACAACCCTACCGTGCGGCAGGACCTGTAACGGTGGAAGAATATGAATCACGGCAGGAACGGTACGACGCCCAGCTCAAAGAGCTTGTGGGCATCAACCCCGAAGGGATGTCAACCCCGGAAAAGGTGGCTGCCATGCGTGCCTACCGCGAAGACCGCTTCGAACAACTTATCGATGCCGTGTACAAACGGAGAGGCTGGACTCCCAACGGCGTGCCAACCCTCCAGCACCTGAAAGACCTTGGCATGGACCTGCCGGAAGTGATGGAAGTGGTGAAGGACAAACAAAACTAATTAGCCAATTAGCCAATTAGCTAATGTGCCAATTGGTTTTATGCCATAGCGATTTAGTCGTTCTACCATCGCCAGGATTTGTTTTGGAGATTTGTAGAAGGAACCGAATTGGTCAATGAGTAATTTCAAATTTGCTAATTTACAAATTGGCTAATTGGCTAATTGGTTCTATGGTATAGCGATTTAGTCGTTCTACCATCGCCAGGATTTGTTTTGGAGATTTGTAGAAG
>CAZJZF010000052.1:5964-6473 GCA_964550385.1 uncultured Lentimicrobiaceae bacterium
GTCAATGAGTAATTTCAAATTTGCTAATTTACAAATTGGCTAATTGGCTAATTGGCTAATTATCATATTGGCTAATTAATACGCTTTCTCCTGCCCCTTGAACAGCACCAGCAGGGTGCGCAGCAGAATCCGCAGGTCGAGGTTGAACGACCAGTTCTCGATGTATTTCACATCGTATTCAACCCGTTTGGCAATATCTTCCACACAGGTGATCTCACCGCGGTACCCGCGAACCTGCGCAAGTCCCGTAATGCCCGGCTTAACGGTATGGCGAAGCATAAACCGCTTGATGAGCTTCCGGTATTCTTCGGTGTGCTTCAGCATGTGGGGCCGGGGCCCTACCACCGACATCTCCCCTTTTAAAACGTTGATGAACTGTGGAAATTCATCCAGACTGGTTTTCCTGAGTAATCTGCCAATTCGGGTTATTCGTGTGTCATCTTTAACTGCAGCTATTTGATCAGCCTCTTTGTTTGATCGCATACTTCTGTATTTCAGACATATAAACT
>CAZJZF010000052.1:6483-10055 GCA_964550385.1 uncultured Lentimicrobiaceae bacterium
CGTCCGCTGCTGTCCTGCGTTGCCTGAAAAAGACCCCCTCTTGGGAACTTAGCAAAGAGGCTATCCAAAGCACTGGTGTAAGCCATGAAAGTACAAATACAATCGCCAGCAAAGCAATTACAATATCGAAAACCCTCTTTACAAACCGGTTGTACCAGATGCTCAACGGACCGGGCTGAATCTGAATTACCGGCAATTCACCATAATTTACAATTTCGGCGCTCCGGAACGAGAAATCCTGCAGGTCGGGAATCACACGTACCTTTACAGGGTAATTGTCGAGAACCTCAAAAATCTTGTTGAGCCTGTTGCGTGGAATGCTGCTCCAGGCGATAAAAACTTCATCTACAACTCTCGTTTTCAGATTTATATCAAGATCTGCCAACGGCCCAAGATGGTTGTTGCGATGTTCCTCTTCCGAAAAATCCTTATCCGATAAAAAGCCTGTATATCGCAACCCGTGCCATGGGTTGGTGAGAAAGTACCGCTGCAGTGCCCGAGCGTTGGCATCGTCGCCGATGATCATTACGTTGCGGTAGTTGTAGCCAAGTCGTCGGTATAGCATAAACCCATAATGGAGAGCCATTTTCCATGCCATCAAAATCAGGAAATAGGCCGGAAAAATGTATTTCCACCATTCACGGGGATAATACGGAAAAGCTTTGATCTGAAAAAACATCAGGAAGAAGAAGAAAAAGAAGATGATGATCTGCACATAAGTCACAAAAAACACCCGGGGGCGGATGTTGCGGTCGATGGAATGGGCCCGGAAGACAAACACCAGGATAAACCATACCATATTGAGGTACAGGTAAAAAGCCAGGTGATGAGGCTCAAGGGTGTGGGCAATCCCATTCCGCCAGATAAAACCAATCACAAGCAGCAGGTTCAGCAGTAAAAAGTCGCCGGTGAGGGAAATCAGGGGGATATAACGGGAGTATCGCTGGGGCATAGATGAGGTTTCTTCTGCGAAGCGATATTACGATTTTTTCCGGGAAGTTGATGTCAGCACCTCCTTTTTTTCGGTTTCAGACATATATACTAAATGGTATTTTTTTAACCACGGAGACATGGAGAACATTGAGAACACAGAGAAGATGATGTGAATTAAGTATCGGTTTAAATAAATTGCTATGGAAAAAGTCAGGTTTGAATTCAAAAATCTATATGTGCATTATGTCATGACAGTATACAAGAGGGCTCCCATGATAAACGGAGAGGTTCGTTCTGAGTTGGAGAAGTACATTCAGGGGATTGTAAAGAATAACGATGGTCTGGTATATGCCATTTACGCAAATCCCGACCATGTGCATATGCTGGTTTCAAAGTCTTCTGATATATCAGATGAGACCCTTATAAACAGGGTTGCTGAAGCTTCTGAAACTTTAATGAAGGAGAAGTTTGGCATAAAAACCTTCAGATGGCAGCGGACTGCATCAGCTTTTTCTGTTTCAAAATCAGACATTGATAAGGTTTGCAAGTATATACTCAATCAGAAAGAGCATCATAAAAAGATAACATGGGAGGAGGAATACCAGAAGTTCCTGTATCATTATCAGAAAACTCTAACCCGAAGATAATCAATGCAATAAAGTAATAAAATAATAAAATTGGATTTTGGGAGTCTATCCATCATGGCTATTAAAATAATAAAATTAGCTGGAGCAAGACTCTCAATAACTTGCACTTTGGAAAGGATGTTCTCATGTCGTAAGGTCACAATGCAAGATCAGTAAGACCGGTTACAACAATGGTCCCTCACAGTATATTGGGAGTTTTCTTCCCGAGTGTAGCAATACTTCCACCCTGAATTTTATTATTTAAATACAAGGATCGCCACCCGCGGAAATCTTGAAAAGCCTACTGGACAGCGACCATCCCATACTACCTGAATTTTATTATTTTAATAGTAGGAACGTCCCTCTCGGAAACATTGATTTTATTATTTTATTAAGCCTCCGGAAGTTTTTTAGAAAAAACCTCTGTGCCCTCTATGTCTTCGTGGTAAGAGCACCATTATCCTTCCAACAAAAGGGGGCGATACCCATCAATAACCCGCTCCCACGAATATTTCTCGCTGATTTTTATCAAATTACGATGCTTAACCTCCTCCCACCAATCCTCAGAGGGCATAGCATCAATCAAACGTGCTATATCCTCACTGCCGGTAAACCACACCCCATCCCCCCCCAGCACCGCCCGGTTAAAAGGATTGTTATGGGCACACACCGGCGCCGAAGCCGCCATCGCTTCCAGCAACGAAGGATTCGTTCCCCCCGCAGAATGACCATGGAAATAGAGCGCACAATGGTACCGTAAAACACCCAGCAACTCCTGATCGAAGATCCCGCCGGTGAACCTGATGCGCGGATCGTGGTAGGTTTTCTCCAGGTATTGTCCGAACCGGTTACGGGTATTGCCCACCACCAGCAAAGGCATATCTGTGCCGGAATCCAGAACCCCCCGTATCGCCTCCTCAACATGGTTGTCGGGCTGCATGCGGGCAATAAGTAGATAATAACCGCCGGGTTCCACCCCCAGCTCCCGAAGCCGCTCTGTGCCAGCTATTTCCGGGATATCGGCGCCATAGGGGATATATACAGATTCTGCCCCGTAGGTAAGCATCAGGTATTCCCCGATCGCCTCCGAATCGGCCACCAGCCTGTGGGAACTCTTCACCGCCAGCCGCTCAGCATATTTCAGGAAACGGCGCACCGGAGGTGCGTATTTGCTGCGGCTCCACTCCAGCCCATCCATATTGGTGATAATGCGCGATTTAAGGGGAAGCAACCGGTGCCAGATGCTGCTGCTGGTATATCCCAGTTGTAAAATCACATCGAAGTTTCGTTTGCGGCTATCGAGGATGCAGTTCGTAGAGGAACTGCCCCACAGCACCCAGCCGGTCTTCGGGATCTTTGCAGTGAATCAGATGAACTCCATGGTATTCAGGTAATTGATATGGATGGGTATGGGAACAGTACACCCAAACTTCCATCCCCCGTTCCACCAGCCCTTTCGACAGGTATTCGGCAAACTGCTCGAAACCGCCGTAGGCGTTGGGGATGCCGCGCGAACCCAATAGGGCGATCCTTTTATGCATGTTTGCTCTCTTTACCAATTTATCGGTTAAACACTACTCCGATCTGCGCTGCAGGATTGATATAAATTCTATCCTTATCGTAAGTGGCAATGGGAACCATTGCCTGAATCACCAGACTCAGTTTGGCCGTTAGATGAAAATCCAGGCTTATCAATGGTGAAAAAACATAAGCCCGGTGCCTGTAAAGATAAGCTTTCCCGATGAGATTGCCCGTTTGCTGATCGATGTGAAGATTTCGGAGGGTTCCCATTCCGCCAAAAACACCTGCCGTTACCCTGAATTTCTCATAACCTTTGCTGTATCCGACAAACGGTCCGCCATACCCCAGCGAAAGTGTTGAATGCTCTGATCCTGATGTGGTATAAGTGGTTTTGTGTGAATGCCCTGTGATACCGGCCGTAAAATTTCCCCTGAAATAGAACCGCAGTATGCCTCCCAAACCAAAACTAACTCCTTTGAAGCTTTCGTGGGG
>CAZJZF010000053.1:0-10030 GCA_964550385.1 uncultured Lentimicrobiaceae bacterium
AACCACGATCAGGGGCTTGAGGTAGGGGACAAAAAGCAGCATGGTAAAATTAAACCTGGCGGTCGCAAAAATCCCTGCAAGTGTTTGCGGGAAGCGGCCGTCAACTTCACGAGCCATTACATAGTTGTAAAACTCACCGTTGGGCAGGTACCAGGCTGCAAAATACAGCAACATCCATCCGGCCGTGAACAGCAACGACCACCCGAACTGCCTGCGTCGGAATTCTCCTTCAACGGATTTCGACCTCAGAAAAGGAATCATGCGGAACAGGGTGTATCCGGGCAGCAGAAAGGCGATATAGAGAAACTGTATTTTTAGGGCGTAGGAAACAAAAAGCAAGGCTGAAGCCAGCAACAGCCAATTTACCGGTTGATGACCCTTTCCGGACAGAACCTCCCCTCTGAGCACCAAAAACACCGCCAGCAGGATCACGGCGGTACTCATCATCTCAGCCATGGCATAATGACTGAAATGGAATAAATGGAATTGGGTGAACCCAGCCATTAGCAGGAATACACCGGTGGATCGTGTTTCCTCTTTTTTGAAAAACAGGAACAAAGCAAACAGAAGGGTAATGAGCACCATAGCCCTGGCAACCACAAGCGATTGTCCGAAAACCAAAAACACCGGAATCTGGAAATAGGTAAACAAAGGGCCCCGGGTATACAAACTATTCTCGTAGGGGTCGATGTATCCGGTATTCAGAAAGTTGCGGGCTGTTCCACTGTACAACCCTTCGTCTGTCCAGGCGCCGCGTGTGTTGAGATCCACCAGGGAATCAGGGTCAGCGGTAAGGAAAGGCAGCTGAAGGATTGCCCAAAGCAGGAGAATAACCCACGGAAGGAATCGGAAATATCGTAGAATAATCATTTTCAGAGTCATGGCATTGTATATTCCGTGTAAGGCAGAATTTTCATCAGTTCAGAATACTGTCCATCTCACCTTTCCATTTCACAAATCCATCGGTAAGGTTGCTGTAATCGTGAAGAATTCGCCGGAAAGGCTCCTGCCGGGTGTTCAGATAAGCAATTTTACCCTGCACCTTGATCACATTCAGTATATCTTCAATCCGCTCAAGGGTTCTGCGCAAGGCAGCCAGATCGCGGGGGGTATGCCATATGTAGGTTGCTTCCTCTGTATTCAGGGTCTCCCAGATCAGGTGGTAATGGTTTTTGCCTTCAATCAGGAAGATGAAAGACAGAGGACGGTGTACAAATCTCAGCTTCATAATATGGTGGGCATGCAGAGATGAAAGATACCTGAGGTGCCGGTAATGTTTGGTGTCGGTAATCTGAAGCAGGTCTTCGAACAGGTCTCGTTCAGATTGATAGAAAGCCCCCGCCTTTACCCGCCCGTCCGTGGCCGATTCAAACAATTCATCCATGGTAAAAAGGGATCTGTCCACCTCAAATGCCATCCTTTTTTTAACAGTATCCTGTACGAATTCGAATTTGACGTTTTCGATCAGGTATTTGTTGATTCGTTCAATTTCAGGAGACCTTGCTCTGGAACCGGTAATTTCACCATTCACCAGGAAAATCTCAGCAAAAACCTGTATCTTTTTGGCTTTAAGAACATTGGAGAAATAGTTTTTCACTGCATCAAATTCCTCCCTCAATTCGGGATTTGGGATTTCCAGAGAAACTGGTGTTCCCAGTTCACGGATATACCTTTCCACGGTAACACCCCCATGTTGAAACCGAACCTCTTTGAGGGGTACCGAAAATTTCTCTCTGATAGTTCGGTTTATCCTGACGACAGATACTGCAGGTGTCATTGGTGCAGGTTCCGGTATCACATCATATTCCTCAGGTTTCGTTCCGGGTTCCTGCCAAAAATCCCTGTCATCTTCTGCCGGATGGAAATAGGGCTCTTTTGACGGAGCTATAATGGTTACCGGGCGTGTTCCCCGCAGTGTAGTCATCAGTCCATGGGTATTGATACTTCGGAAAGTTATACTTTCAACCCTTGCCAAAGCTTCCTTCAGTGCCAGTTGTTCGGGGGCAAACCCCATCTCCCCGGTATGATAGGATAATACTTCGGCAAACAGGCGATTCTCTGCAGGAACCCAGTCCAGCACCCTGATCCGCCACCATGCAGGAGAATAAAATGTACGTGCCACCGGTGGAAACCCCAGTTTCGCAAAGGGGATGGGGATATCGGGCAGAAGATAGGCTTTATCTGCCTCAAACCTTATGATGCAATGGGTTCCGGGGGCAATCATCCGGTCAAAAATACTGTAATAAAACTTTAGTTTCGAAGTTATTGAGAAAATTCTTGTCGAAATAATACCTTTATTTGCATTCAGGATCAATCAAATAATCCATTATGAAAATGAAAACGGTTTTCTTGTTCAGTTTTTCGTTGTTTCTGCTGTCAGGTTTCTGCTCATGCGATAAGGAGGATGATACGGAAGATAAGACGAGTACTTTTACAAGCGATGACAGCCATGAAACGGGAAATAACTGCTTGGTATGCCATAAGTCGGGAGGCACAGGAGAAGGTATATTTGCCGTTGGGGGCACAGTATACGACAGTTCAGGGACAGTACCCTACCCCGGTGCAACCATCAAACTATTCAGCGGCAGCAATGGTTCAGGAAGTCTCGCCAGTACTTTGCAGGTAGATAAACTGGGAAATTTCTATACCACATCAGGTGTCTCTTTCGGGAGTGGTTTATTCCCTTCCGTACAAGGACCCACACAGACCCGGTATATGTCTTTTTCAGTAACTACAGGGGCGTGCAACAGCTGTCATGGGGTTACCACAGACCCTATTAAAGCTTATTGATCCATTTCGCCAGATCTTTCATCACTTTCGGAGAAATGGTCTGCCTGATAGTGCCATATTCATCTGGATGGCCGGTTTTACATTTCTGAAACATGTGGTTGTGTTTGGGATACTGTTTTAAGGTAGCGTGTTGATTTCCCCCTTTTTCCAGGGCATTCGTTATTCCCTGCAGGTTTTCCGGAGCCGATACCTGCAGGTCCTTTGTTCCATTCAGGGCCAATACAGGACATTTTACCCGGCTCAGTTCTATGGAAGGATCGTAATTGATAAAATAGAGCATCCAGGGCGACATGAAAGTGGAAACCTGGATCTCAACAAATTCCTTTTCTGTAACCCCAGCCTCTTTCATCTCTTTTGTCAACCGGCTGGCCTGGCTTGCAATGTATTCTGTCATCATCACTCTGAGACGGGCTGTATCTTTTTCTGTTTTTATCAGCCTGAAGATCTCCCGGCTCAGGGTGGCCTGCTTTTCAATTTCCTCCTCCTTTGCCCCTCCAGCCCTGTAAATCAGCTCCATCTGCTTTACCAACAGTTGGTCGCAGGGCACACCGGGGCCTGCCAGCAGCACGATAAATTTCACATCCGGATTCAGGTTAGCCACCATGGGGGCAATCATACCCCCTTCGCTGTGGCCTATAATGCCAATATGTTCGGGATCTGCCGAAGGGTGTGCCTTTAAAAAATCGACAGCAGCAATGGCATCACCTGCCAGATCTGAAGTGGTTGCAAGCTCAGCGTTTCCGGTGGAGCTGCCGACACCCCGGTCGTCATAGCGCAATACCACAATACCCTTTCGGGTCAGATAGTCGGAAAGCACCAGAAAAGGGCGATGCCCCATGAGCTCCTCATCACGGTTTTGAGGTCCGCTGCCTGTTACCAGCACCACGGCTGGATATTTACCGGGCTTATTGGGAATTGTAATGGTTCCAGCCAGCGTAATGCCTGCTTCCGAATTTTCGAAGGTAACCTCTTCAGAGCGATAGGGATAGGGCTTCTTTGGATCCTGCTTGCGCACAACAGGCCTGGTTGCCAATTCATGCCTTACCAGATTCATGGGTAATTCCATGCCTGCCTGTTTGAATACCCCTTCGATGAGGGTATCTGATAGGACTTTTCCAATGTACTCAATACGCAATTTATTGATATTCAGGCCTATTTTCGGTGGAGCACTAAAATCCACACTGTTGACTTCAATCCCTTTGGCCCCCTGATCGGGGCTGTCCATGGTGGCAGTGTAGCCAGTATCGGTTTTTTGAATATGGAACACAAGCCTGAGCTGCGCTCCCCTTACATCCAGCATCCCGTTCCAGGTGCCGGTGATGTTCTGAGACCACAGGGAGACTGACATGGTGGCCAATAGCAGTAACAGAAAACACTTTTTCATCGTACTTTAAATTATTAGGGTTTATCAAAATAGGTCAAACCAAACAGGTATAACGATCAGGTATCCATCCCTTCCATTTCGGGCATACCTCTCTTTTCGGGTTTGTCTTTTATACCGAAATTATAGCGGATTGAGAAACCAAATCTTCTGCTGTCGGTGTAACGCAGGGCTTCTGTATTCTGTGATCCCAGTTGGAGTGTCGCCCTGAATTTCATGGTATGAAAAAGGTCACGGCAGTTGAGGGTTATTTGCAGCTTTTTATTGAAGAAGGTCTGGTTAATCCCCATGTTGATGGTGCCGAAAGGTTCAAGCTCGTAGAAGCCATAGCTCCCCTTGTACATAGCAAAACCGCTCAGGGTGAGCTTGGTGTTCCTCGCAAGCGAAAGGGAATGGAAGGTAAAAAATCGCCATCCGCCCCGCTGGTAGCTGAAGGGCTCGTTTTCATAGAACCCTTCATAATCATTGTGATTGTACTGCGTGCCAACGGCAAAGAAGTATTTTTTCCCGGGGGGGATACCCAGCATGAGGCGGAAGTAGGTTTCGGTGTTTTTACCCAGGTTATCGAAGGTTCTGATGGCAACACCTGGCTGATTTTCATCCTGATACACCACAGCTGCGAAGATATCTCGGGTATAGTTACGGCCGATTGCCACCACCGGCATATCGTTAAAACTCACATTGAATTCGATATTATCGGTGAACTGAGGTTTAAGGGCAGGATTTCCGGCTTCATACATAAACTGATCGACATAGTTCACAGAAGGGTTCAGACTCTGATAGCCCGGTCTGTTGATGGTTTTTCGATAGATGAGGTAACTGTTGAGTTCAATATCGAAGATTTTGAACAGGGTACGGCTCAGGTAGATATATGGAAACCAATCGGCACGGGAAGTAACAAAACTGGTATCGCGGGGAACCGTCTGGTTGCCCTGCATCAGGGTGTGCTCCATCCGGATACCTCCTTTCAGAATAATATCCCAGAATAGAGTTTTTGACCCCTGCAGGTAGGCAGAGGCGATATTTTCGCGGTACCTGAAAGCGTTTGTACGGTTGGTATCGGTTATGGGTAAACATCCATCGAACAGAAGAAAATCGGAATTGCTTCGGAACTGCTGAAAACTCTCTTTTACACCTGTTTCCATCTTTATTTTCAGGGGGAGCATCCAGGTAAGATCCGACTGAAGCGTTACGAAATGGCGCTGTTGCAGCATATCCCCTTCGCCTGTAACAATGTGCTGGATGGGATAGGTAACCCGGGTGATGTACTCCTGGCTGCCCGGCCCGTGCTGGTAATTGTAGCTGAGGCGGGTATCCCACAGATTACCTGAGGTATCAGGTTTTACCATTATTCCAAAATCCTGCTGGAGGTTCAGTCTGGCAGAGCCATTGTCGATTGTATTTTCACTGTAAAAGAGTTTAGGTGTTTCTGATGTGCCAATATGATTGAAATTCAACGTATTATTGATGCCTGAGGAATAATTGACCCTGCTGTCGTAGTTTACAGAGACTTTTTTGCCCGGATCCCAGGAGAGGCCAAAAGAGAGCATCGGTTGGTCTGATTGAATCCGGGTACGCATGTTCTGATCGAGGTTATTGAGGCTGTCGAGCTTACGATCCGACTCCAGCCATACCACACCATTATCCCTGGTGTAGTTGAAATTGATATACATGGTGGTGTTTTCCCCGCTGTTGTTGAGGGAGAATCCACCGTATTGGTTGCCATACTTCCCCTGCGTCAATCCGGCATTTACAGAGCCAAACCGTCCGATTTTCACCCCTTTTTTCAGTACAATATTGATGATGCCTCCGGAGGAAGCAGCATCGTAGCGTGCCGACGGGGTTCTCATCACCTCTATTTTTTCAACGCTCCCGGGAGGCAAACTCCTGAGAATGTTATTGATATCCTGGGTGCTCATTTTCATTTCCCGCCCGTTGATGTACACAACTGCAGGAGAAGTGCTGTTGAGAAAAATTCCTCCATCCTGATCGACATACAACCCCGGGGTGCTTTCCAGAACCTCAAGCGTGCTGGAACTGGTGGCAGCCATGGGTTCCGGGTCGATAATGGTTTTGTCCTCCTCCTGTCGGATCAGAGGCCGTATAGCCTTTACCGTAACAGCTTCCAGGGTGGTAAGCCTGTTGCTCATCCTGAACTCGAAATTCCGCTTCCCTGCACCCACAGCGATGGTTCTCTCCATCGGCTGATAACTGATGTGGCTGATGGTGAGCATGAACATCCCGCTGCCCGCCACATCAAAGGTAGCTGTACCATTGCCATTGGTGAAGGAGCTCCAGGCAACGGAATCCGCTACTCTCAGCAACTTAACGGTGGCTGCAGTCAAGGGATGATCCTTGTCGTCGTTCACAGTAATGGTAATCGACTGTGCGAATGCACCGTGAACAGCACCGAGAAAAATTAACATCCAGAAAATCAACGATTTTAGATTCTCTTTTCTTCCCATCCGTAGGTTCCCCTTCTATCTTTGTTCCTTTTGAATTACGGAAAGGTAAAACGACTTCATGGCATCCCCTGTTACACCCATTCCGAAATTTTTTCGCACAGTTTCCCTGGCTTCAGCCCCCATTTTTTCCGTCAGTCCGTCAGCATCAAGGCATCTGCTGATACATTCCAGAAATTCAGCTGGTGTATCAGCAATGAAGATATCCACATTTGGGGTAACAGGTAATCCTTCTGCCCCTTTTGTAGTGGAAATCACTGCCTTACCCATGGCCATAGCTTCCAGTATCTTCACCCTTATGCCGCTTCCCGATAACAGCGGGACTATCAGAATATCTTTATCAGACTGGTAGATTGCAGCATCCTGTACCTGTCCATCCACTATAAGATTGATGCTTTTCTGCTGAAAATACCATGACGGCATTTTTTTCCCTGCAATATGCATCCGGAAACCGGGATACTTTTCTACAACCATGGGCAATATTTCCCTGATGAACCACCGAAGCCCTTCGTCGTTTGGCCTCCAGTCCATCGACCCCAGATGGTAAAATACCGGAACTTCTTTCTGAAGCAGAAATGATGAAGCTGTTTCGCCATCAGGTATATCCATTCCGATAGGGATTGCGGTGACAGGGATTCCCCTGCTGCAGTTTTCGAACCATTGTTTATCCTGTTCTGATAAGGCAATAACCCCATCTACCAGTCCTGCTGATTTACGCTCAAAGGCCTCAAGACGATCCGTTTGGATTTTAAGATACCATTTAAAGAAAGGATTTCTGAGGGGGGAAAGGTAATTTGCCCAGATTTGGTGTTCGATGTTCTGTGCCCTGAGGATGACTTTGGCTTTGCTGTAAGCTCTGATCAGCGGAAGGTACTCGCAGAGATACAGATGTTCCAGCTGAATGATGTCGTAGTGGTTTTGCTGCAACATATCGGCAAGGGTTTTTGCCAGGGCAGAGCTGTAAAATCTTGCAGAGAAATAGGATCGGTATGTAAACAGATTGGCCAGGGCTGCAAGCGGTTTTACCCTGTTGTCAATCGGAACAGTAACCGGGGCGGTGCTTTGCAGCCACATTTCCGGAGCTTTGGTCAGATCGCCGGGTGAGGAGGCTTGATCTGCAGCCAATACTTTGATTTCCATTCCCTTGCCAAGTAATCCCAAAGAACAGTGATACACCGAAACAGCCCCGCCATCATTGAGGGGGAAAGGCACTTTATAAGAGAACTGTAACACTTTCATGGTGAAATAAATCTGCTTTCCGGAAATGTGGAAAGGAGGGCAAAGATAAAACAATAGGGGGGTAATGGATACCGTGATGTTGCTGAATGACAGATTTTCGGAGTTAGCCCCCGATAATCACTTCAAATCCCGCCCTGCGAAACATTCTTCTGTAGGGGAAAAGCTGGGCAGGAAGCATCGAAGGAACCTGCTCCATCCGGTTGTCGTATCCGAGCCTGCGGTATTTATCAGCCGCAGTCTTTCGGAAAGGGATGAGGTGCACCTGTTCAATGGTTCCCGGAAGTTGCCGAAGTGTGGCGATAATTTCTGCCATTTCCCTGCGGCTGTGGTTAAATCCGGGCACCACAGGAATTCTGAGCCAGACATTTGCTCCCGTTTTAAGCAGAAATGCCAGATTGTCAAGGATTTTTCGTGATCCTACAGCAGTATGCTCCAGATGTTTCTCGTGATTGGTGTGCTTCAGGTCGAAAAGGAACAGGGAAGTATGCGGGATTACGGCTTCAAAAACCTCCCGATCGGCATAGCCGTTTGTATCGATGGTGGTATGAAGCCCCTCTTCACGGCAACGGCGCAGCACCGGCACCAGAAATTCTGGCTGGGTCAAAGGCTCACCTCCTGAGAAGGTAACGCCACCACCACTATCCAGCATCAGCCGCTTCTCCGAAAGTATAATCTCCAGCAGTTCCTCCACCTTTAACACTTTCCCAATAGATTCCTTCTCCTGGGTTACAGTACCGTCGGGATGTGCCGTTTCTGTAAAAATCTCAACAGGACCCGGATCTCTCCCTTCGGGGTTATGACACCACGAACAACGCATCTGGCATCCTTTCATAAACACCGTAATGCGTACTCCGGGGCCGTCGTTCATTGTGAACCGCCTGATGTCGAAAACTGTTCCTGTTATCTCCTCCATAGTAAGGGCAATCAAAAGAGATGAACACAGGTGAGAGCAAAAAGTTCAGAAAATTATCACCTATTCAAGCCTGAAGGAGGTCTTGCCAATCTCCTGCCCTTCAAAAAACACGGCAACGTGATAGGTCCCCGTCATCGCACTTCCCTCCACAATCTTATCCCAGTTCAGGCATACAGGCAGAGGTTTGTTTTGGTAATTAATGGTCTGCTTCATCGAATATTGCAGTCTTTCATCCTGGTAATCAAAGGTATATGCATCACCTGCACCTAAAGAGAGAACCACATTGTCGGGGCGGGCTACCCTGATATAAATCGTGCGGTCTCCGGGTGGAATTACAAGGTTTTCACCAATGGTAAAACACACCTTAATACGATCTACCCGGCGGGCCTTATCTGTGGGGGTCTCCTTGGCAGTACCCCTGGCTCTGTAACCACCGGCCGACAGATTGTAAGCTCGCACCTTCTCTCCTAAAATCGCCTTCCTTTTGAACTCCTCCTTCTCTTCCGTCAGCACAATGTTTTTCTCTTTCTCCGCTTCAACTCGGTATTTCAACTCCAGATTTTTATCAGTGAGTTCCATATTGATATACAACAGCGAATCGAGTCGGCGCTCGTAATCCTGTTTCAGACCCCTCAAAAACTCTATCTCCTTAACTATCAAGTCTTTGGATTTATTGCTGGCAATAAGCCTATTGATGCGGAGGATGTTTTCCTGGATAATGCTGTCTTTCCCCTTCAGCTGCAGGTTGAGGTTGCCATAAGCTTTCTTGATGCTTTCGTATTCGAAGGAGAGAGAGTCGATTTCCCGCTGATGGCTGGTGGATTCCTGTACCCTTAACTCGACTACTTTTTGTATATTGCGTTTGCTGGTAGCGTAAAGTACTACCATAACAATAAAGCCAGAGAGAAAAAGCAAAAGGAGCAGCAGTAAAAGGTTTCGTTTTCTGTTTTGAGGTTGTTCCGGCATAGGGGCTTCGGTATATTTCGGGTTTGGGGCGGCAAAATTAAGCAAAAAGTTGGTTTTCAACCTGCTGATTCTTGATCCTGAAAAAAAATCTTCGTGAATCTCCATATTTTGACTTTCGTTCATATATACGGATATGGAAATTCTGAAAACTCTTAGAGAGTGGGGGGCCTCGCTGCCATCTCTCTTTTATCCGCGCAACTGCGTGGTATGCGGGAACAGTCTCTATACCCATGAACGGATGATTTGTCTGCCATGCAGGGTTCATCTGCCGGTTTCAGG
>CAZJZF010000054.1:0-9961 GCA_964550385.1 uncultured Lentimicrobiaceae bacterium
CAACCGCACCTTAATCCAGGCGTGCAGGTCGGCTTTTTTCTCATTATAGGAAATAATCACCTCTTCGGGGCTGTAAAACACCATTCCTTCACCCTTCAGAATATTCTCCGGGGTCGAGCGGCGCCCTTTGGTCATGTAATAGAGTCCGAGAACCATGTCCTGTGAAGGCACGGTGATGGGGGCTCCGTTGGCTGGATTCAGGATGTTGTGGGAGGCAAGCATCAGAAGCTGGGCTTCCAGAATAGCTGCATTCCCCAGTGGCACGTGAACTGCCATCTGGTCACCGTCGAAGTCCGCGTTGAAAGCGGTACACACCAGCGGGTGCAACTGTATGGCTTTACCCTCAATCAGTTTTGGCTGAAAGGCCTGAATACCAAGCCTGTGAAGTGTAGGGGCACGGTTAAGGAGCACCGGATGCCCTTTCAGAACGTTTTCCAGAATATCCCAAACTACGGGGTCTTTCCGGTCAACGATCTTCTTAGCCGATTTTACCGTTTTCACAATGCCCCTTTCGAGCATCTTCCTGATAATAAAAGGCTTAAAAAGCTCGGATGCCATATTCTTGGGCAATCCGCATTCATTTAACTTGAGGTCAGGGCCTACCACGATTACCGAACGGCCTGAATAGTCAACACGTTTACCCAACAGGTTCTGACGGAAGCGTCCCTGTTTCCCTTTCAAACTGTCGCTCAAAGATTTAAGGGCGCGGTTTGAATCGGTTTTCACAGCGCTCGACTTACGGGAGTTGTCAAACAGACTGTCGACAGCCTCCTGGAGCATACGCTTTTCGTTCCTGAGGATCACATCAGGGGCTTTGATTTCCAGCAACCTTTTAAGTCGGTTATTGCGGATAATTACCCTGCGGTACAGGTCATTGAGGTCGGAAGTGGCAAAACGGCCACCATCGAGCGGCACCAGGGGGCGCAATTCAGGCGGAATCACAGGCACAACCTTTACGATCATCCACTCAGGCCTGTTTTCAATGCGGGACTGGCCTTCACGGAAGGCTTCCACAATCCGGAGCCTCTTCAATGCATCATTTTTGCGCTGCTGCGAGGTCTCCTCAAACGCTTTGGTGCGCAAGGCATACGACAGTTCGTCGAGATTCAGCCGCTTCAGAAGATCGAATATGGCGTCCGCTCCCATCTTGGCAATGAACTTATTGGGATCGGAATCATCCAGAAAAGCGTTATCCGAAGGCAAAGAATCCACAATATTGAAGTACTCCTCTTCACTCAAAAAATCAAGATAGGAGATGCCATCCTGTTCTTTGATGCCAGGTTGGATCACCACATATCTTTCGTAATAGATAATGGTATCGAGCTTTTTGGAGGGGAGCCCCAGGAGTGCACCGATTTTGTTGGGCAACGACCTGAAGAACCAGATATGGGCCACGGGAACCACCAGTTGGATGTGTCCCATTCGCTCACGGCGCACCTTCTTCTCGGTAACTTCAACTCCGCAGCGGTCACAAACGATTCCTTTATACCGGATCCTTTTGTATTTACCGCAGTGGCATTCCCAGTCCTTTACCGGACCGAAGATCCGCTCGCAGAACAAACCGTCGCGTTCGGGCTTGTAGGTGCGGTAATTGATGGTTTCCGGTTTCAGCACTTCCCCGCTCGACCGTTCCAGAATCATCTCCGGAGCAGCCAGGCTGATGGTCATCGACTGGAAAGTGCTCTTGTCAACCTTTTCTTTTCTGAAAGCCATATATTGTTTTGTATTTCGTTAACACTGAAGTGACTGAGCGGAACCTGAAGGGTTCATCAATCAAACGTTACATTCAGTCCGAGCCCTCTGAGCTCATGGATGAGCACATTAAACGACTCGGGTATTCCAGGGGTGGGCATCAGCTCACCTTTCACAATGGATTCATAGGCTTTGGCACGACCTGTCACATCATCAGACTTCACCGTTAGGATCTCCTGAAGAATGTTGGCAGCACCAAAGGCTTCCAGCGCCCAAACTTCCATCTCTCCAAACCTCTGGCCCCCAAACTGTGCTTTACCACCAAGGGGTTGCTGGGTAATGAGGGAGTAAGGACCGATGGAGCGTGCGTGCATCTTGTCGTCAACCATGTGGTGCAGTTTCATCATATAAATCACACCTACCGTGGCTTCCTGGTCGAATTTCATCCCGGTACCACCATCATAAAGCTGAATCCTCCCGTTTGAAGGAAGCCCTGCCTGCGCCATATAACCGTTGATCTGATCCAGATTGGCACCATCAAAAATCGGGGTGGAAAAGGTGAGTCCAAGCTTTTTGCCTGCCCATCCGAGCACTGTTTCGTATATCTGCCCGAGGTTCATACGGGAAGGTACACCCAACGGGTTCAGAACAATATCTACCGGTGTTCCGTCTTCCATAAAGGGCATATCCTCTACCCGAACGATCTTGGCTACGATACCTTTATTTCCGTGACGACCGGCCATCTTGTCACCCACTTTCAGCTTGCGCTTACGGGCAATATACACCTTGGCAAGCTGTACGATACCACTCGGAAGATCATCGCCGATTGAAATCATAAACTTCCTGCGGTTGTACGCCCCGAGAATCTTCTTGTACTCGATGTTGTAATTGTGCAGCAACTCCTTGATGGCGTCGTTTTTATCCTTATCGGTGGTCCACTTGTTGGGGTTGATGTTCACATAGTCGGCTACCGAGCTGAGAAGTTTCTGGGTAAACTTGGTCTTCTTGGGGATGACCATCTGCTTCATGTTGTTATAAACACCCTGCGAGGTTTTGCCACTCACCAGGATCAGCAGTTTATCCACCAGTTTGGCATTCAGAGAGATAATCTCCTTATTGAAGTCCTTCTCAGCCTTGTCAAGCTCGAGTTTCTCCTTCGATTTGGCCTTTTTGTCCTTTATGGCTCTGGTAAACAACTTCTTGTCGATTACAACGCCATCCATGGAGGGGGGCGCTTTAAGAGAAGCATCCTTCACGTCGCCTGCTTTGTCGCCGAAAATAGCCCGCAGCAGTTTCTCTTCCGGGGTAGGATCGGTTTCTCCCTTGGGGGTAATTTTTCCGATCAGGATATCCCCTTCATTCACTTCAGCACCGATGCGGATCAATCCGTTTTCATCAAGATCCTTGGTGGCTTCTGCACTTACATTGGGAATATCGTTGGTAAGTTCTTCAACTCCCCTTTTGGTGTCACGCACTTCGAGGGAGAATTCCTCAATATGAATACTGGTATAGATATCTTCACTTACAATTTTCTCGGAAATCACAATGGCATCCTCGAAATTGTAACCCTTCCATGGCATAAAAGCCACCAGAAGGTTTCTTCCGAGTGCCAGCTCTCCTCCCTGTGTACCATAACCTTCCGTGAGCAGATCCCATTTTTTTACCTTCTGACCCTTGTGCACCATGGGTTTAAGACTCACACTGGTGTTCTGGTTGGTCTTGGCAAAACGGGTAAGGGAATACCGCTTAACATCATCTTCGAAGCTGATGAGCCTGTCGGATTCTGAACGGGTGTAACGGATTACAATTTCGTTGGCATCTACATACTCAACCACCCCGTCACCTTCTGCAGTAATCAGCACGCGGCTGTCGCGGGCCACCTTGCCTTCGATTCCGGTACCCACAATCGGGGCTTCCGGGCGGAGCAGGGGAACCGCCTGGCGCATCATGTTGGATCCCATCAGCGCCCTGTTGGCATCGTCGTGCTCCAGGAACGGGATCAGCGAAGCTGCAATGGAGGCAATCTGGTTGGGAGAAATGTCGATAAGACCTACATTCTCCTTGTCAAGGATCGGATAATCGGCCAGAAACCGCGCCTTGATACGGTCGGGAACAATCTCACCCTTCTCGTTGATCGGGGTGCTGGCCTGTGCAATATTTTCACTCTCTTCCTCCTCAGCAGTAAGGTACACGGGGGGCTGATCCAACAACACACGGCCGTTTTCTACCTTCAGATAAGGGGTTTCGATAAATCCAAGCTCATTGATTTTGGCAAATACACACATCGATGAAATAAGCCCGATATTGGGACCTTCCGGAGTTTCGATGGTACAAAGGCGGCCATAATGGGTGTAGTGCACGTCGCGAACCTCAAAACCGGCACGCTCACGCGAAAGTCCTCCAGGCCCCAGTGCAGATACACGCCGTTTATGGGTGACCTCCGACAAAGGATTGGTCTGATCCATAAACTGCGAAAGCTGGTTGGTGCCAAAAAATGAATTGATAACCGACGAAAGGGTTTTGGCATTGATGAGGTCGGTTGGAGTAAACACCTCATTGTCCCTTACGTTCATACGTTCGCGGATGGTACGGGCCATACGGGCCAGACCTACCCCAAACTGAGCATACAGCTGCTCGCCCACCGACCGTACACGCCTGTTGCTAAGGTGGTCAATATCATCCACTTCAGCCTTGGCATTGATGAGTTCGATAAGATGACGGATGATGGCGATGATATCCTCACGTGTGAGAATTCGGATGTTGGTCGCCACATCCAGGTTGAGTTTCTTGTTGATTTTATAACGCCCCACATCCCCCAGATCATAACGCTTATCGCTGAAGAACAGGTTATTAAGAATACTGCGGGCTGTTTCTTCATCGGGCGGCTCGGCGTTACGCAGCTGGCGATAAATGTATTCAACTGCCTCTTTTTCTGAGTTGGCAGTATCTTTCTGCAGAGTATTGAAAATGATGGCGAAATCGTTGGAGTTCACATCTTCGCGGTGCATCAGCACCGATTTAACGCCTGCATCCAGGATGAGATCGATATGATCATCCTCCAGGATCGTTTCCCGGTCGAGGATGATTTCCGTACGTTCGATGGATACCACTTCCCCTGTGTCTTCATCCACAAAGTCTTCGATCCAGGTACGAAGCACTTTGGCCGCCAGTTTACGGCCCACAAGTTTCTTCAGCGCGGTTTTACTCACTTTTACCTCGTCGGCCAGGTTGAAAATCTCGAGGATTTCCTTATCGCTCTCGAAACCGATAGCCCTGAGAAGGGTGGTTACAGGCAGCTTCTTCTTCCTGTCGATGTAGGCATACATCACGTTGTTGATGTCGGTCGCAAACTCAATCCAGGAACCCTTGAACGGAATAATCCTGGCGGAGTAGAGGTGCGAGCCGTTGGCGTGAAGGCTGGTGCCGAAAAACACACCGGGTGAACGATGAAGCTGAGAGACGATAACCCTTTCTGCGCCATTGATTACAAAGGTACCACGGGGGGTCATGTAGGGAACGGTACCAAGGTAAACATCCTGCACGATGGTCTCGAAATCTTCGTGATCAGGGTCGTTGCAGAAAAGTCTGAGTTTTGCCTTGAGAGGTACCGAATGGGTGAGCCCCCTTTCGATGCACTCCTCGATGGAATAACGGGGAGGATCGATATAGTAATCAATGAATTCCAGGACAAAATTGTTCCTGGTGTCGGAGATTGGAAAGTTCTCGTCAAATACCTTGAAGAGGCCCTCGTGCTTCCTGTTCTCCGGGGTGGTCTCCAGTTGGAAAAAATCCTGGAACGACTTAAGCTGGATATCAAGGAAATCAGGATATTCAGCGTGAATCTTCGCGGTGCTGAAGTCGATCCTGCTATTATTTTTTGAAGCCAAGGTAGTTGGGGATTTAGGTTAGGAAAATAACAGAACGGATAAAAAATCATCAAACAGGATAAGACCTGAACAGCTTTCAAAGCGGAACAGGCCTCAATCCTGCGATTATATTGGAGCTTATTGGATTTCCACTTCTGCTCCGGCTTCTTCGAGCTGAGATTTCAGCGCTTCTGCCTCGTCCTTGGTCACCCCTTCCTTGATGGGTTTGGGTGCTGCGTCAACCAGTTCCTTCGATTCCTTCAGTCCGAGGCTGGTAAGCTCTTTAACAAGCTTTACAACGGCCAGTTTCGATTGACCTGCGGCTTTCAGGATTACATTGAAAGCGGTTTGCTCTTCCACCACAGGGGCGTCGCCACCACCTACCGGACCGGCCATAGCCACAGCTGCTGCTGCAGGCTCAATGCCATACTCTTCCTTGAGGATACGGGCCAGTTCGTTCACCTCTTTCACTGTGAGGTTCACCAGTTGTTCTGCAAATACTTTTAAGTCTGCCATTTCTATTGTGTTTAAAAGTTTTCGATTAATTGAATTGTTCTGAAATAATTAAGATTATGCATCCTTTTCCGACAGGGTCTCAAGGATTCCTACCAGCTTTTGTCCGCCACTCTGAAGAGCACCGATCACATTCTTGGCAGGTGATTGCAGCAGAGCTACCACATCGGCGATAAGCTCGAGCCTTGATTTGATATTAATCAGGTTATCGAGCTGGTTTTCACCAACATAGCAGGTCTCTTCCACATACGCTGCTTTCAGCAGAGGCTTTCCGAGGGGATTCTTTTTCCTGAACTCCTTGATGAGCTTTGCCGGCAGGTTGCCAACTTCTGCGAACATAATGGTCGTAGGCCCTTCCAGAACAGGATAAAGTTCATCCAGCTCTTTCTCAGACCGCTCCATGGCTTTGCGCAACAGGGTGTTTTTCACAACCTGAAGCTGCACATCGCGCTTGAAACAAAGTCTGCGTAGCTGATTGCTGTTCTCAACGTTGAGTCCTCCAATGTCAGTCAGATAAAAATAACTGGCCGCATTGATCTGCTCGGTCAGGGCACTTATCAGTTCGCTCTTTTCTTCTTTTCTCATAATAAATCTTTCCTTAGGGTTACTGACGCCTGACTGTTACAATACAACCGACTTGGTATCCACCTGTACGCTTGGGCTCATGGTGCTTGACACATATACGCTTTTCATATAGGTGCCTTTGGCAGCAGAGGGTTTCAGCTTGATGATGGTTTGAATGAGTTCGCTGGCATTATCCAAAAGCTTCTGCCGATCGAAGGAAACCCTTCCGACAGAGGCATGGATGATACCGAACTTATCCACCTTAAAGTCGATCTTACCTGCTTTTACTTCCTGAACCGCACGGGTGATATCCATGGTAACGGTTCCGGTTTTGGGGTTTGGCATCAATCCACGGGGTCCGAGGATTTTACCGAGCGGTCCAAGCTTGGGCATAATGTTGGGCTGTGTGATGATGACATCCACATCCGTCCATCCCTGCTTGATTTTGTCGATATACTCGTCGAGTCCGTAAAAATCTGCACCTGCCTGCATGGCTTCGTCCTCCTTGTCGGGAGTACAAATTACCAGCACGCGTTTCGTTCTGCCGGTGCCGTGGGGAAGCGTTACAGAGCCACGAACCATCTGATTGGCTTTCCGGGGATCAACGCCGAGGCGTACATCCACATCAACCGAAGCATCAAACTTAACATTCGTGATCTTCTTCACTACCTCCAAAGCATCCACCAAAGTATGAATCCTGGTCTTATCGTACTTTGCCAGGGCCTCTTTCTTTTTCTTTGTAAGTTTACCCATTACTTTTCCTTTTACTGTTCATAAAATCGTATCGGTAACCCACAGGTTACTCCTGTGCAAAGGGCGACTCACCTTTCACTGTGATTCCCATACTTCGGGCTGTTCCGGCAACCATTTTCATTGCTGATTCAATGGTAAAGGCGTTCAGGTCAGCCATTTTGTCTTCGGCGATCTGACGCACCTGATCCCACGTAACGGAGGCTACCTTGATGCGGTTGGGTTCGGCTGAACCCTTCTTCATCCTGGCGATTTCCATCAACTGTACAGCAGCGGGCGGGGTTTTAATGATAAAATCGAAGGATTTGTCCCTGTAAACCGTAATGAGCACGGGGATGACCTTACCGGCCTGATCCTGCGTACGTGCATTGAACTGTTTACAGAACTCCATGATATTCACACCCTTCGAACCCAATGCTGGGCCGATGGGGGGCGATGGATTGGCGGCTCCTCCCTTTATCTGCAACTTGATTAATCCGCTTACTTCTTTTGCCATTTTGTTTTACTTTCTTTAAGAAGTGATAAAAAGGTATACCTGGCCCTATTCTTTGGCCACCTGCATAAACCCCAACTCGAGCGGTGTCTTCCTTCCGAAGATTTTCACCATCACCTTCAGCTTTTTCTTCTCCTCGTTGATCTCTTCGATCACTCCGGTGAAGCTGTTGAAAGGACCGTCGATTACTGTCACTGTCTCCCCTACCAGGAATGGGATGCTTACCTCTTCGCCACGCTCTGCCAGCTCATCAACTTTTCCGAGGATACGGTTGACTTCGTGCTGGCGCAGCGGACTGGGATCGCCCCCTTTTTCCGTGCCCAGGAATCCAATAACTCCGGGAATGGATTTGATTACGTGCGGTATTTCACCCACCAGCAAAGCTTCTATCAGCACATAACCCGGGTAATAGTTGCGCTCTTTGCTCACTTTCTTACCCTGGCGTACCTGATAGACTTTCTCGGTGGGAATTAACACCTTCGAGACGTAGTCGGTATATTTCAGGCGATTGATTTCATTCTCAATGTACTCCTTCACCTTCTTCTCCTGCCCACTGATAGCCCTAACAACATACCATTTTTTTTCGATCTCGCTCATTTTCAGTTTCCTCTTTCCCGTAAGTTGAGGTTAATAACAGTTAAAAAAAAACCTGCGATCATCCGACACATCATAGGCGCCCGGTGAAAGGAGCCAGTTGGGAAGCAATGTGCGGCTGCCGTCAAACATAACCAAGCAACAACCGGTGGGTTGCATCATTTAACCACCAATCAGCTTATAGAACAACTCGAGGATACCAGACCACCATTTGATGCTGGGGTGTACCCCAAAGATGAAATCCATCAGGAAGATCATCATGGCGAACACCAGAGCGGCGATCGACACTACAATGGCACTGCTCTGCAATTCAGCCCATGTGGGCCAGCTTACCTTGTTGACCAGTTCATCGTAACTCTCCTTGAAATATTCTACAATCCTTGCCATAGTTGCTTTGTCTTTCTATTTTTTTGCACGGGTGGAAGGAATCGAACCCTCAACCAATGGTTTTGGAGACCACTACTCTACCAATTGAGCTACACCCGTGTGCGAAACAGACGGCCACCCGCAGGCAGCCATCTGTTTCACCATTTATCTAACAACAATTACTTAGTCGAGCAGTTCAGTAACCTGGCCTGCACCTACGGTACGTCCACCTTCGCGGATAGCGAAACGGAGACCTTTACTCATAGCGATTTCGGCAATCAGGTGACCGGTAACGGTGAGGTTGTCGCCCGGCATAACCATTTCAACACCTTCAGGAAGTTCAATTTCTCCCGTAACGTCGGTTGTACGGAAGTAGAACTGCGGCCTGTAACGGTTATGGAACGGAGTATGACGTCCACCTTCTTCCTTCTTCAGGATATACACCTCAGCCTTGAAGTTTTTGTGAGGTTTCACCGAGTCAACCTTGGCGATAACCATACCCCTGCGGATCTCGTCCTTGTCGATACCACGAAGCAGCAAACCTACGTTGTCACCAGCTTCACCACGGTCGAGGATCTTGCGGAACATCTCAACACCGGTTACTACCGATTTCAGCTTTTCTGCGCCCATACCGATGATGTCTACCTGGTTTCCGGTTTCGATAACGCCGGTCTCAATCCTTCCGGTAGCAACAGTGCCACGGCCGGTAATAGAGAACACGTCTTCGATCGGCATCAGGAACGGCTTGTCGGTTTCACGCGGAGGCAGCGGAATCCATGTGTCGCATGCATCCATCAGCTCGTAGATCTTCTCCATCCACTTCGGCTCTTTGTTCAGTCCGCCAAGGGCAGATCCCTGAATCACCGGTGTGTTGTCACCGTCGAATTCATAGAAAGAGAGCAGTTCGCGGATTTCCATTTCCACCAGCTCGAGGAGCTCTTCGTCGTCAACCATATCCACCTTGTTCATGAATACCACCAGCTTGGGAACACCTACCTGACGTGCCAGGAGGATGTGCTCACGGGTTTGGGGCATCGGACCATCAGTGGCAGCTACTACGATAATAGCACCGTCCATCTGGGCAGCACCGGTAACCATATTCTTCACGTAGTCAGCGTGACCG
>CAZJZF010000055.1:0-9411 GCA_964550385.1 uncultured Lentimicrobiaceae bacterium
ACTGCAGGTACTGGTTCATTGTTGCACAACGATGCAATGGCAGCTGCTGTATACTCCCCAACTCCGCTAAGCTTGATCAGATCGTTATAGGTGACGGGAAATTCTCCCCTGAATTCTTCCATTATCTGCCTGGCTGCCTTGTGCATATGCAATGCCCTTCGGTAGTACCCCAATCCTTCCCATACACGCAGTACTTCATCTGCAGGGGCTTCAGCAAGTGCCTTCACATCAGGAAACGAATCCAGAAAGGAGTAATAATAAGGAGTTCCCTGTATCACTCTGGTTTGCTGTAAGATAACTTCTGAAACCCAGATTCGGTAAGCATCCTTCAATCCACGCCATGGCAGCTTTCGGGCATACATCTCAAACCATTCCATCAGTATCTGCGCATCTTCCATCATATCCAAAAAATTAGCTTTTAACGTTTTACACCCCAAAAAAATATTGCATTCCCATTTGTCTAACAAAAAAAGGCGTATATTTGCTCCCCTAAAATACATAAAACCAGTTAAAACAATAAAAACAAAAAAGCTATGACAAAAGCAGAAATCGTGGCCGAGATTGCCAGCAAAACCGGTGTTGAAAAAGTAGCAGTACAGGCATCAATCGAAGCATTCATGGAATCAGTAAAAGGTTCCCTTGCCAGTGGACAAAATGTATACCTCCGTGGCTTTGGCAGTTTCATCGTTAAGAAACGCGCCAAAAAAACAGGTAGAAACATTTCAAGGAATACCACCATCATCATTCCCGAACACTTTATCCCCGCTTTCAAACCCGCAAAAACCTTTGTTCATAAGGTTAAAGGCAGTGTTAAGTAATCTTTTAATTGTTTAAATAATACTGATATGCCAAGCGGAAAGAAGCGGAAGAGACATAAGATGGTCACACACAAGCGGAAAAAACGCTTGCGGAAGAACAGGCATAAGAAGAAATAACAGAATCCTGCTACAGGATTGCCCGGTTCTTTACTTCAGGGATCGATGTCATGGTGCTGCATCTGGCAGCCCTCGGCTCCTGATTTGGTAAAGTTCCGGGGGTTTGTTTCTTTCTTTGCAGACAGCAGCCAACAGCAGCTGTAGCCGGTTTTGCCAACACATTGTATTGTGAGTAAAGAGATTATCATTGATTCAACCCCTGCCGAGGTAAGGATTGCCTTACTGGAAGATAAGCGGCTTGTTGAATTACACAAAGAGGTCACCAACCGGACTTTTTCGGTTGGTGACATTTATTTGGGGAAAGTGCGCCGGATTCATTCCGGGATGAATGCTGCTTTCGTAGAAGTTGGTCATGGAAAGGATGCTTTTTTGCATTACCTCGACCTTGGGCCTCAGTTGAAGTCGCTGATGAAGTTCAGCAAAATGATGGCCCTGCAGGGAAATAATGCCATCCCTTTCGATAAGTTCGAGTTGGAGCCGGATATTGAGAAGTCCGGAAAGATGAGTGCAGCGCTGAGTCCAAACCAACCCATTCTGGTTCAGATTGCCAAAGAACCCATCTCGACCAAAGGACCTAAAATTACCTCCGAGATTTCACTGGCAGGCAGATTCGTGGTGCTGGTTCCTTTCTCCAACCGGATTTCTGTTTCTCAGAAAATCCGAACCCTGGAGGAACGTAACAGGCTCAAAAGATTGCTGATGAGCATTAAGCCCAACAACTATGGCGTGATTATACGTACTGTGGCCGAAGGAAAAAAGGTGGCTGAGCTTGTTGCAGACCTGCAAGACCTGACGTCCAAGTGGGATAAGATTGTTAAAAAACTCCAGACAGCAAAGGCCCCTGCCGTGATTCATCACGAAATGGATCGGTCGGCCAGTATGATACGTGACCTGGTGAACGATACCTATCACAACATTCACGTCAACAGTGAAGACCTCTATGACGAACTCAGGGGATATATCAAAACCATTGTTCCGGAAAAAAGCGATATCGTTAAGCTCTATAAGGGGAAGAAGAACATCTTCGAAAATTTTGGCGTCGATCTTCAAATCAAGACCGCCTTTGGCCGGAAGGTTTCAATGAAGGAGGGTTCTTACCTTATTGTTGAGCATACAGAAGCAATGCATGTGATTGATGTGAACTCGGGCCAGCGAGCCAACAAAGGCAGTGAATCTGAGGATCATGCCCTGCAAACAAATCTGGAAGCTGCCAGAGAGATTGGCAGACAGCTGCGCCTCAGGGATATGGGGGGCATCATTGTGATCGATTTTATCGATATGCAGAACAAGAACCATCGCAAAGTTCTTTTTGATGCGCTAAGGGATGCCATGAAATCAGACAAAGCCAAACATACGATCCTGCCTCCAACCAAATTCGGATTGGTGCAGATTACAAGGCAGCGTGTGCGTCCCGAGGTGGAAATGAAGACACTGGAAAAATGCCCAGCCTGTGGAGGCACCGGTGAAATCCGCGCCAGTATCGTCCTGATTGATGAAATCGAGAACCATCTGAAATACCTTCTGCTAGAGCAGAATGCTCCTTTCCTTAAATTGTCGGTGCATCCTTTTGTCTATGCATTTCTTAGAAAAAACTGGTGGTCGGCTCAAAGAAAGTGGTACAAACAATACCGAAAATGGATAAAACTGGAGGCGGAGTCATCCTACCATTTTATGGAATACCATTTCTATAACAAAGCTGATGATGAAATCAGTCTGACCTGACAAAGCCGGTTCCCTCTTCTCTTCATTCATTGATTTCTTCTGAACTAACCAAGTATGCCCGATCTGTCTGCCGGTGTTGATGCCTTTGCCAAAGCACAAAAGTATTGTGCTTTGCAGGAAAGGTGCGACTTCCAGGTGAAAGCAAAGCTGATCGGCTGGGGAGTCCCTCCTGAGAAAGTAAGCGAAATACTAAACAAACTTCAGGAAGAAGGATATATTGACAATCTGCGCTTTGCGAAACTCTATGCCCGAAGTAAGTTCAACCAGCTGGGATGGGGAAGGACAAAAATATCCAGAATGCTGGCACATATGAGGATACCTGATGAATTCGTTTCCTCTGCCCTGGAAGAATTGAATGAGGAAGATTATACAAGCAGAATCGACAAACTGCTGCAGAAAAAACTGGTCTCTATCAAACCCGGCAAGGCACCCATGGTGATAAAACAAAAACTTCTTTTATTTGCCCTCTCAAAAGGCTTTGAAAAATCCCTGATCTTTGAATCATTCAAAAGATTGAAAATCTGAACTTTCCACTCTATCACAAACGTTACACCAATAACTACTGATAAAATGATTGCCCACGAAATCCGTAAAGATTACTATGAGAGGTTACTCGCCTTGAGGAGGTACCTTTGACATCGACAAAAAGCTAACCCAGGTTGAAGCTCTGGAAGCGATAACAGAAGCACCCGATTTCTGGAATGATCCAGGTGCTGCCGAAATCATTCTGAAGCAGATAAAACCACTGAAAAAATGGACAGAATCCTACCAGAAAGCCCTGGATGCCTGGGGTGATTTTGAGGTGGTTGAGGAATTTTTTGATGGGGGAGAGGCCACCGATCAAGAGCTGGAAAATCAGTTTAATAAGGTGCAAAAGGAAGTAGAAGCCCTTGAGTTTATGAATATGCTCAGCGCAGAGGAGGATAGGCTGCCGGCTATGCTGCAGATCAACTCCGGGGCAGGCGGTACTGAAAGCCAGGACTGGGCCGAAATGCTGATGAGGATGTATCTCAGATGGGGAGAAAGGAACAAAATAAAAACCACTATCGTCGATCGGCAGGATGGTGATGTGGCTGGCATTAAACAGGTTACTATCGAGTTTGATGGTGAATATTCCTTTGGAAACCTCAAGGGGGAGAATGGGGTTCACAGGCTTGTGAGGCTTTCTCCCTTCGATTCGGCAAACAAACGCCACACCTCTTTCGCCAGTGTTTATGCCTATCCCCTGGTCGATGATAATATTGCTATCGAAATCAATGCTTCTGATATCACGTGGGATACTTTCCGAAGCTCCGGTCCCGGAGGGCAGAATGTGAACAAAGTTGAAACAGCAGTGCGGTTGCGACATGCTCCCAGTGGTATTATTGTAGAGTGTCAGGAAACCAGGTCACAAATGCAGAACCGTGATAAGGCGATACAGATGCTCCGTTCGCAGCTCTACGAAATCGAACTCCGGAAGAAAAAGGAGGCACAGGCTGCCATTGAGGGAAATAAGAAGAAAATCGAATGGGGCTCGCAGATACGGTCCTACGTGATGCATCCCTATAAAATGGTAAAAGATCTGCGTACGGGTTGCGAAACCGGTAATGTGAATGCAGTGATGGACGGGGAACTCGAGGAATTCATCAAAGCCTTTCTGATGGAGTTTGGAAGCAGCCGTTAATCGCTTCCGGGGTTGTGATGTTTTTATTTCAGGGTTCACTATCTTTGCTTTGCAAGATAACCCACCATGACACTTACATCCGGATCTTTCCAAAAACGTGCTTTGCGAGCTACCGTGATTCTGCTATTTCTCCTAGATCCGTCGTGGGGCTTCAGCAGGAATTTAGCAAAGCCTCCATACACTCTTGGCTTTGGAGGTGGATTTACTACCGCAACTCTGTTCAGCCGATCCGTTGATCAGATATTTTTCCCGGGTGTCACAGTAGGAGGGGGATACCGCCAGGATGAAATCCTGATCGAATTCAGGGGAAAATTTACTTTTGGCGAGGTGGATGCTTACCAGGTGGAAGTTGCCGGTTTCAGATCCCTTTCTCCCACCTTTTCCCGATGGTTTGCCGGTGGAGGATTGGGTTTTGGAGGAATGAACCAGAAAGAATTATTGATTTTCGAGATCAATGGTATCCCTATACCCGGTGTATTTTACCACAATGGCAAAGGGCTGCATGCTTTTATGGGAGGCGGAGTATGGCTGTACCAGGGCGACTATTTCGGTCTGAAAGCAGATATTGATTACTACATTTCCCTCTTCAACGTAAATAAAATCCATACGCCAACCGGTCTGAGATTCGGAGTTTCTGTCCTGTTGAATGCACCGGAGTAAAGTACATGAGTTTCTTCAGATTCCGGCACCAATGGCCTGATAAATCACCTCCTGCACCCTCTCCCTCACCTGCAGATAATCGATTTTCTGATTCTCCGGGTTGGGATGTATCCGGTTCGACAGGAAAACAAATACCACCCGGTGCACTGGATCAACCCACATGACGGTTCCTGTGAAACCGGTGTGACCGAAGGTTTCAGAAGATGCTGATGGAGCAACCTTACTCCGGCTTACTGCCGGCAGGTCGAATCCCAAACCCTGGAACGTCTCGTTTTTGCGGCTTGTGAAAAGGGCTACCGTTGCAGAATCAAATATTTGCTTTCCGCCATAACTTCCCTTCTGTAAAAGCATCTGCCCGATAATTCCCAGATCAGCTGCGTTGGAAAATAATCCTGCATTACCAGCTGCACCTCCCAGAAGTGCAGCCGTAGGATCGTATACGTTTCCCTGAAGCAACTGCCTTCTCCAGCGTAGGTCATCGGCAGTTGGAGCAATGAGGTTTTTTGAAAACATCTCTATAGGATTGAAACAGGTAGATACCAATCCCAAAGGTCTGTAAATCTGCTCCTCAAGGTATGCGGGCATCCCAATCCTGTTTAGGGTATCAATCGCCATCTGCAAAAAGATCATATTGGCATCACTGTAAATCAATCCTGCTTTTTCATTGATCCCAATCGCTTTGCATGCATTCCACAGGGTATCAATGTATTTGTTTTTCAGAAACATCCCTTCGGCTACCTTCAGACTGGCACTATCTTTTGAAAAACTTTTCGAAAACATTTCTGTACCCTGCGCCGGAACGGGAAACCTCCAAAGGGGGGCCATAAACTGCCGTACCGGCAGTGTGGGAGGCAAACCCGAGCGATGGGCTAGCAGGCTGCTCACAGTCACGTCGAACAGGGTTTTGCGATTTTGAAAAGTAAAGAGCACGGTATCTTTTACCAGATAAACGGTATCGTTCAATTGTCGCCATGTATCATGCCCTTCCAATATCCTGGCTTTCCGGGATCGGCTTCCTTTCAGGATCAGTGTATCCTCCCTGATCATGGTGTCGTTAACCGCAGCATCGGGGTAAATTCGGTGGTCTTTGAAAATCCTTCCCAACTTCTCGTTCAGGCGGATTCGCTTTTGATCATACATCCGCATTACAGCCAGTGTGGTAGCTGCTGCTTTAGTTACAGAGGCAAGATCGTAGAGATGCACGGTGGTTACCTCAGGGGATTCAGCTTCATAGGTCAGGTGACCATATGCCTTGTTAATGATTACCTTTCCATCTACCGTTGCAAACACCTGACAGCCCGGAAAAGCCCCGTTCCGGATGGCTTCGGCTATAATGGAGTCAATGGGAAGTAAATGAAGAGGGTTGACACCAGCGTTTTCAGGTATGGTGTAATTAAGCCGGATGGGTTTGAAACTGCCGATTCCCTCTCCGAATGCAGGGCCTGAGGGAACCTTTATGGGTACTATGCCATTGCATGATGCACCTCCATACAGGCAGTTGGCCAGGATTTGCTGTGCATCGGCATCAGGCCTGTTAATCCATATTACCGCCGGGTCTGACCGGAGAAAGGTGAGGCCGGTGAGGCTTCCGGTATAAATAACAACAATTCCCTTCAGATCTAATTTGCTGTTCATCAGCCTCTTCAGATTCAATGAATCCTCAACCAGAATAAGAGTTTGCTGAGTCTTCTGGATCCGGATGTTTTCAGCTTCCGGATAACGGATAACCCTGACTTCTGCAAACAGCCTTAGATATTGCACAAAGGTTTCGTAGTCCGATCCTTTCGGAAGATGCAGCTGGCAGACCCCCCTTCCGGGAGTCCTGAAGGGAATTATTCCATCCCGATCCTGTACTCTTACAACCGATCCTGCAAGTAGTTGATATTGCAACTGCCTCCTTGCAATGGAATCGTTGGTAACCTCAGGCGTTGGCAGTTCATGTTTGGTTGCGGATAAGAGCCACTCCTTGATGTAAAGTATATTCCTGGTCGCCCGGTTGAGCTGCGGGGCAACAGGCAGGTCAGCCTGATCCGGGATTTTCGTGGTGATCACCAGATCGGCACCTGCATCAATGGCATGCTTTAAAGCTCGGGGATCTGCAGGATTTTCCCTGACCAGAATAAATCCCCGGAAACCGTAAGTTTTTAGCAGATAGTCTTTTAAAGTATAGGTTTGTGTGAAATATGCGGGAATGCTTTCGAGCAGAATCGCAGGAACCATCGGGTGGACAATTTTTCTTGTCTGAGTGATGACAAGACTATCCTGGACAGTTGGGGTACCGGTGTTCGAAAACCTTACCAGTGAACCCGGGATAACAGGAATAATACCCATGGAAAGGGCTTTTTGAATAAAGTATCCGGTGAGTTTGGCGTTGCGTTCAAAATATGCGGCATCTTTAACCGACAAGTTCCGGGGAAGGGTTAATTCTAAAGGAAAAATGGCCATATTCATCTCCGCTTGTCTGGCTGCCAGCAGGTGATGGTCCAGGTATCGAAGTATCAGTGAGTCGTCACGGTTTGAGAGAACCTGCCAAGGATGTAGGTGGAGCGCCTGTTCTGCAACAGGGTTTGTTCCTTCAGTGCCCCTGAGCAGGGGTAAAACAGGATTACCTCCCTTCCGGGGTGCACGGAGCAGCCTTTGAAGCGAGTCACCTCTGAACCAAAGGCCTGTTATACCCTTCAACCCGTTTTCTGCATCGTAAACCTGTACAATTACCTGTGCAACCATTTGCTCGGTACTGAGGGTAGTCAGTAAAGAATCTGCCCACTTTCCTGAAACTTTCATAAATGGGAATACAGATTCATCCCTGGGCTCCTGCCGTAATAAACCGGGTAACAAGATTGCCCCGGCAATAAGAATCAAAAAGGCGGAGGGGATAACCCAACGAAGCCATTTCGGCCATTTCAGAATCCATTCCATTTTGCAAACCTACTGAGGTTTTTAATCTTCATGCTAAAAATCGGAAAATATTATAACTTTGACCATGGATTTTCCGGATGTTGTCCCTAAAATCCAACTTCTGCAGCTAAAGTTAATGCATTATCATATTCTTCATCTAAATACTGTATTACAATATTAAACTTCTAACTCATAACTCATAACTCATAACTCATAACTCCAATGGTAACCATACAAACCCAATACACCTCCGGCCTCCGCACCTGTGCAACCCATGTGAGATCAGGCGAAGTGATAATTACCGACGCTCCTGTTGATAATCAGGGCAAAGGAGAGGCTTTTTCACCCACCGATTTACTGGCAGCCGCATTGGGCAGCTGCATGCTCACCATCATGGGTATTTCGGCTCGTGAACATGGATTTGATATCGACGGAACCCAGGTGGATATTACCAAAATTATGGGAACCAATCCCAGACGAGTTCAGGAGGTTATCATCGATTTTTCTTTCCCTCACCGTAACTATACAGACAAACAAAAAAAACTGATATCTCTGGCTGCCGACACCTGTCCGGTTGCCAAAAGCCTTCATCCAGATATGAAGCAAACCATACGGTTAAATTTCTGACCCCAATTCCTGATCCGATGATCAACAAAGTTCCACTTCCGCTCATTCATTCCTTGTCCCTGATTGTAACCGATGATCATACTGCAAGTCGCTATGGCTCAGGTTTAATCCCAGTTTTTGCAACGCCGGCACTGGTAGGGCTGATGGAGGCTACTGCTCAGGAAGGGCTGCAACCCTACCTGCCCGATGGTTATATCACCCTCGGAAAGGAAATCTCAGTGAAGCATCTCAAAGCCACTACGGTTGGAATGAAGGTGATATGTACTGCTACCCTTGATAATCAGGATGATAGAAAGTTTCTGTTTAGAATTGAGGCAAGGGATGAAGGGGGATTGATAGGTGAAGCAATCCATGTACGCTTTGCCGTACATGCAGCACGTTTTATGGAGAAAGTCGCTGGTTCATAAGAATTTTCTTTTTTTTTTTTCGATTCTTTAAAATTAGGCGTATATTTACAGGGTGCATTCTCAGGATTATAGGAAGAAGAATGTCTAAATCAAGTCAGTGTTCACCTAAATTCGTATGCGTATGAAAACCTTCTGCGTTTTTTCAGCCACACTGGCACTTTTCCTTACCACTGTGGTAACTGTAAAATTGGTAAGCTTTTCCACCGGAGCACCTGCAAATGCTTCCGGATCTCCGGGGAATAACAATCTTACCTGTGTGCAATGCCATGCCAGCAACAACAATGAAAAATTCAACTGGATAACATCCACGGAGCTTGATAATGGCTATGTGCCAGGTAATCAATATAATATGAAGGCAAAGGCAGAAAAATTCGGATGTACAAAATTTGGGTTCCTGATTACTGCCGAAAAAAGTGACGGCACCAAAGCAGGAACACCTGTTGCCACCGACCTTGTAAAAACCCAGATTTCCAGCACCCATTATATTACCCATACGCAA
>CAZJZF010000055.1:9421-9848 GCA_964550385.1 uncultured Lentimicrobiaceae bacterium
TGGTACCGCCGGATCTGATTCAGCGGTTTGGAACTTTAAATGGGCATCCCCCGCTGCTCCAATGGGTACTGTAGCACTTTATGGGGCTTTTATTGGCGCCGACGGAAACAGCCAAAATAGTGGCGATGTAGTTTATGTAACCAAGAAAACCGTCATTCTTTATGGCACCCAGGGAGTTCCACAGATTGGTGAAAATACAGGGATTTCCCTGCACACTTTTCCCAATCCAGCTGCATCAATTGTAAATTTAACCCTCAGTTCTCCGGTGAACAACGCACAGTTCTCTATCTTTGCACCCCACGGAGCTTTGGTCAAAAGGGTGCAATGGAACCGGGCAGACGAAATGCAGGTTGATATTTCAGACCTCCCTCCAGGCACCTATTTTACACAGCTTAAGTGGGATAACGATCTTATTACCGGAAAATTA
>CAZJZF010000056.1:0-9687 GCA_964550385.1 uncultured Lentimicrobiaceae bacterium
TGCCATGAGCAAGACTACGGAAGCAACCACAATCAGAAATCCCAGATGTTCGGCAGGAGCCTTCGCTTTATCCATCAGTCCCGGGAAAATCCTTTGATCCAGATATCCGATCAGACGTTGGTATTCAATGGCCACCACACCGGAGAGGAGCAGAAAAAATGTAAGCAGGTCGATGGCGCGTTCGGTGATTACTGTTCCAAAGGAGCGGTTTACGGGAATATGATTGGTAGTATACAGCACCCCGCAGCGGGTAACTTCCCCAAGCCTTGGGAAAGCCATATTCGCAAAGTACCCCGTCATTACAGCGATGAAGGTGTTTTTTAAGGAGGGATGATCCCCTGAGGTTTTTAAAAGCATCATCCAGCGTAGAGCCCTCAGGATGTGACTTGCTATTCCAATACAAATAACAACGAAGATCCAGAAATAATTCGCTTTGCCAAAAGATTCCAGAATGTCGCGTTTTTCATCCGGGGTGAGGCCTCTGAGCGAAAGCCATGTAATAAGAACCCCGATGCCAAGAAACAGGATGAATTTCAGGATGCCCGAAAGCTTATCCCGGGCCATCATCAGATTTTGTTGTCCCCGTCGGGGAAGATGATATGGGGCCTGAAACTTTTAGCCTCTTCAAAGTCCATTGAGGCATAAGAAACGATGATTACCAGGTCGCCGGGTGCCACTTTGCGCGCAGCAGCTCCGTTGATGCCAATAAGACCGGTACCTCTGTCCCCTTTGATCACGTAGGTTTCGAACCGTTCTCCGTTGTTGATGTTGTATATGTGAACGCGCTCATTCTCGATGAGATTGGCCGCTTCCATCAGGTCTTCATCAATGGTGATAGATCCGATGTAGTGGAGGTTTGAGGATTTTACCGTTGCCCGGTGTATCTTCGATTTTAGTACTTCGATATGCATAATGGCGGGTGATGGTCATCAGGGTTTTACACCAGGGATGTCGATTCTGTTGCAAAATCCGGGTGCAAAGTTATATAAAAAACACCGCAGGTCAACCAAAGGTTCAATATAGCAGTATATTATCGATCAGCCGGATGTCACCGAAAAAAACCGCTGCACAAACCACGGCACTTTTGGCATCCATCCAAACCCTTACAGGCTGAAGGGTATTGGCATCAGCCACCGATACATATTCAGGCCTGCATTCCGGAATTCCGTCGAAAAAATTGAGGATATAGGATTGCAATTGTTCCGGGGAGAATGACCGGAAACGCTTTTGGGCTTCAGAAAGGGCTTTGAAAATCACAGAAGCCCTGCCCCTTTGCTCCGGAGTAAGCCTGATGTTGCGGGAACTCATGGCCAGGCCGTCATCCTCTCTGATGATAGGATGGCCGACAATCTCTACCGGAAGTTTGTCCTGGCGAACCATCTCTTTGATAATCAGATATTGCTGGAAGTCCTTTAATCCAAAATAGGCACGATCGGGCCGGATGAGCTGAAAAAGCCGGTTGACAACAATGGCTACTCCGTTGAAATGACCGGGCCTGAATGCCCCTTCCATCACTTTATCCAGCGAACCAAAATCATAGATTTTTTTCGGAATTTCCGGGTACATTTCTTCAGCCGATGGGATAAATAGCAGGTTGCAGCCCACATCCGAAAGCATCCTGATATCTATTTCCGGCATCCTGGGGTATTTGGCAAGGTCGTCGGGATTGTTGAATTGTATAGGGTTTACGAAGATTGAACAAACCGTATAATCATCCAATCCAAGGCTTTGCCGTATCAGCGACAAATGCCCCTGGTGCAGTGCGCCCATAGTAGGAATAAAACCCAAGGATTCTGAAGCGTTGTGATGTGCTCCAAGCCAGGAGGTTAGCTCCGCGATGTTTCTGGCAATGTCCATTTTTTTGGCCTGATGTAGTATTTATTCGCAATAATCCGTCTGATGAAGTGTTAAGAAGGTGGCAAAGCTACTGTTCCCTGACGATTAAACACAATTTTTTGTTAACTTTGCAGTCGCTTTAATATATTGACCATGACTGCAAAAGAAAAGATGAGGGTATTGTTTGTGACACAGGAGATCACACCGTATATGAAAGAGAGCCATCTTGGGCTGATCGGAAGGTATCTCCCCCAGGGAATCCAGGAAAAAGGGCGTGAGATCCGCACCTTTATGCCCCGGTTCGGAACTATTAACGAGCGGCGAAATCAGCTTCACGAAGTGATCAGGCTTTCCGGAATGAACATCGTGATCAACGACTCAGACCATCCACTCATTATCAAGGTGGCTTCGATCCAGTCGGCCAGGATGCAGATCTATTTCATCGATAATGAGGATTATTTCCATAGAAAATCTGTTTTGCGGGATAAAAACAATGTTTTCTACGAAGACAATGACGAACGGGCGGTTTTTTACAGCCGCGGAGTGATTGAAACGGTAAAAAAGCTTGGTTGGGCTCCTTCCATCATTCATTGCCATGGATGGCTCTCCAGTATTATTCCGTTTTATATCAAGACGGTTTATCATGAAAACCCCATATTCTCACAGGCAAAAGTGATTTTCTCTCTGTATGATGACGCGTTCCCTGAAAAAATTGATGCCGGTTTTCATACCAAAATCAAGATGGAAGGCGTTCCTGATGAAAAACTTCCTGTGTTTCCATCCCCCGATTACTACGGCCTTATGCATGGTGCCATTTCCATGAGTGATGCACTGATATTCGGAAGCCCGAAGATTGATGATAACATCAGAGAACTGGCGTTGGCATCCGGAAAGCCTGTTCTTCCTTATCAACCGGCCGATAATTACATCAATGCTTTCGATGAGTTTTATGAAGAGGTGCTCGCCGGGGCACCCGTTACCACCTAATACCCCCTCCATTGAGAAACCAGACAAGAATTTCTGCACTGTGGCTGTTGCCAGCACTACTGTTTCTGCTCCTTTTTCAATCCTGCAAAGAAGATGACAATCTGGGAGTTGATCTGGTGAACTTTCCCGGAGATATGATCGGAATGAATTATACCGACACCAGCACGGTTATTGCCTGGAGTGTCAGGGAAGATTCACTCCAGACCAGCGGGGTGTACCTGCAATTGCTGGGAAGTTATTTTGATCCTGTTTTTGGACGGTCCACTTCATCTATCTACACACAGGCAAGGCTATCCACCAACAATGTTAACTTCGGAACCAACCCGGTGGGGGATTCACTGGTGCTTACCCTGCAATACAACGGCTATTATGGCGATTCTTTGGCAACCCTGCGGGTGAAAGTCTACGAAATCGATCCCACAGCTACCTTCCACAAAGATTCAACCTACTTTTCACACCAAACGATCCCAGTTACCACTTTGCTTTATGATGACCTTGTGCGTTTTAATCCTATCGACAGCGTAGAATTTGCAGGGAAAAAAGTGCTGCCAATGCTGCGTTTAAGCCTGGGGGCCGACCTGGTCCAGAAATTCATCAATGCATCAGGCACCTCGGATCTGACCAATAACGACGCATTCATCACTTTCTTCAAAGGACTTCATATTACAGTTGAAGAGGTTTCAACCGTAAATGAGGGGATTATGGCTTATTTCAATCTCAAAGCAGACCTCTCAAGACTTACTCTGTACTATCATAACGCTACAGATACCCTAACCTACCCGTTTTATATCAATGACGATTGCGCCAAATTCACCCATTTCGACCACAGTGGTTACCAGCATGCAGAACCTGCCCTGAACAACCAGGATACCAGTGGCAACAATCCCCGGCTTTACCTCCAGGCGATGGCAGGGATGAAAATACGCGTGAAATTTCCCCATATCAAAGATTTATATACGAACGGACCGGTTGCTATTAACCGCGCCGAGCTGGTGATCAAAGCTGATCCAACCGATTTTACTTCTTCAACCTTTAAGCCTTCCGCCAAAATTACCGTGGCCAGAATTACCGAAGAGGGAAAAAATGCCTTCACGTCCGATATTCTGGAGGGTGAAACTTTTCTGGGGGGAACCTATGATGCGACAAAACAAGAATACCGTTTCAGGATATCAAGGTACCTGCACGATATTTTAACGGGAAAGTATGAAAACCATGGCCTGGTGATACTGATCTCTGCTTCAGCTATTAAAGCAGACCGAACTACTGTGTTGGGAAATACCACCACGGGACAGAACCTGCGTCTTGAAATCGTTTACGCCAAACCCTGATCCTCAAAAACGTATTTTATTATGTGTGGAATCGTTGCCTATATAGGGCCTAAACAGGCCTACCCCATTCTTGTCAATGGACTCTATCGCCTTGAGTACAGGGGTTACGACAGTGCCGGAATTGCCCTCTTCAACGAGGGTGTCAATCTGTATAAATGCAAGGGGAAGGTCGCCGACCTGGAGTCGTTTGTGCGCGGAAAGGATATCAGCGGAAACATTGGCATTGCTCATACCCGTTGGGCTACCCACGGAGAACCTTCCGATGTGAATGCCCACCCCATCAGCTCTTACAGAAAAGAGCTCACATTAATTCATAATGGTATCATTGAAAATTATGCCTCCCTCAAGGAAGAGCTGACGCAACGGGGATATCGGTTCGAAAGTCAGACCGATACCGAAGTACTGGTAAACCTGATCGAGGATATCATGATCAATGAGAAGGCAGACCTTGTAGAGGCGGTAAAAATTGCCCTGAACCAGGTTATTGGTGCCTATGCCATTGTGGTGATGTCAAAAGATAATCCCGATATGCTGATCGCAGCAAAAAAGGGTAGCCCTATGGTGATCGGTATAGGAGAGGATGAGTTTTTTGTGGCTTCGGATGCCACTCCTATTGTTGAGCATACCACCCACGTGGTGTATATGAACGATGAGGAGATAGCCGTTATAAGGCGCAACCATGATTTGGAAATTGTGACCATCCAGAATGAGGTTAAAACACCTTACATTCAGGAACTTGAAATGAATCTGAGCGCTCTGGCCAAAGAGGGATATGAGCATTTTATGCTTAAGGAGATTTATGAGCAGCCCAGGTCGGTGCGCGACAGCATGCGGGGTCGTTTGAACGCGAGGGCCGGTGTAGTAGTACTGGGAGGAGTAATAGATTTTGAACAAAAGCTGGTGGCAGCCAAAAGAATCATCATGGTTGCCTGCGGAACATCGTGGCATGCCTGCCTGGTTGGAGAATACCTGTTCGAAGACCTTACCCGGATTCCGGTGGAAGTTGAATACGCTTCTGAATTCAGATACCGTAATCCAGTGATTTATGAGGATGATATCGTGATTGCCATATCGCAATCGGGCGAAACCGCCGATACGCTTGCTGCCATTGAACTTGCCAAATCCAAAGGGGCAACCATTCTCGGGATATGCAATGTAGTGGGTTCCACCATCTCGAGAGCTACCCATGGGGGCTCCTTTACTCACGCCGGTCCTGAAATCGGTGTAGCCAGCACAAAAGCCTTCACAGCACAGGTGACCATCCTTTCACTTATGGCTTTAATGATTGCTTCAAAGAAGGGGAGTATCAGCAAATCACGGTACCAGCAACTCCTCAATGAAATGGAGGTGCTTCCCGAGAAAATTGAAGAGGCACTGAATGCGAATGCTTCGGTAGTGGAAATTGCCCAAAAGTTCAAGGATGCCCGCAACTTTCTCTATCTGGGCAGGGGATATAATTTCCCCGTTGCACTTGAAGGAGCCCTTAAACTTAAGGAAATCAGCTATATACATGCCGAAGGGTATCCGGCAGCAGAAATGAAGCATGGCCCTATTGCCCTCATCGATAAAAATATGCCCGTTGTGGTCATTGCTACCAACAAGGGTTCTTACGAGAAGGTTATCTCGAACATTCAGGAAGTTAAAGCACGCAATGGAGTCATCATTGCCGTGGTAACCAAAGGGGATAAAGCGGTAAAAGCCATGGCAGACTACATCATTGAGGTGCCTGAGACCGAGGAGATGCTGGTGCCGATCCTTGCCGTAGTGCCGCTGCAGCTACTCTCGTACCATATTGCCGTATTGCGGGGCTGCAACGTCGACCAACCACGCAACCTCGCAAAATCCGTTACAGTAGAATAATCCTCTATTTCTCCATCAGAGCTTTGATGGCAGGGAGTTCCTTCCCCTCAAGGTATTCGAGCATTGCACCACCTCCCGTGGAAACATAGGTAATCTGGTCGGCGAGGTTATACTGGTTGATGGCAGCCACCGAATCACCTCCCCCTACCGAAGAGAAGGCACCGCTGATGGTAGCACTGGCAACAGCGATGGCAACGGCCTTGGTTCCCTGTTTGAAGTTGTCCATCTCAAATACCCCCATCGGTCCGTTCCAAAGAATTTTCTGGGAACTGTTGATGATCTCGGCAAACCTGCGGCAGCTCTTTTTGCCAATGTCAAGCGCCATCCAACCGTCAGGAACATCGTATGAATTGACCTCCTGAATTTTGGCATCGTTCGAAAAGGTGTCTGCAATTACGGCATCCGTGGGCAGATAAAGGTTTACCCCCTTCAGCATCATCTCTTTGATGAGGCTCTTGGCCAGGTCAATCCGGTCTTCTTCAATCAGGGAATTGCCCACTTTCCCATCCAGAGCCTTGATAAAGGTGAAAGCCATACCTCCTCCAATAATCATGTTGTCAACTTTGGTAAGAAGGTTTTTTATTATGGAGATTTTGGACGATACTTTTGCTCCTCCAATGATGGCAGTGAAAGGAGAGGCTTTGGTATTCAACACCGTCTCCAGGTTTTCTATTTCATTGGCAAGAAGCAGCCCGAAATATTTTTCCTTTTTAAAATATTTGGCAACGGTGTACACAGACGCATGGGGCCTGTGCGATGTGCCGAAGGCATCGTTTACATAAGCATCTCCCAGCGATGCCAGATCTTTGGCAAATTTCTCATTCCCTTCAATTTCTTCTGGATAAAAACGGAGGTTTTCCAAGAGCATAATCTGTCCAGGTTTAAGATCTTTGGCTACCTCCACCGTCTTGGGGCCAAAGAGGTCACGGCTGAAAATGATGTCGCGGTTCAGCAGATTCGAGAGGATGGGCACCACCGGAGTCAGCGAATAATCGTTCTCAAATCCCCCTTTAGGCCTGCCCAGATGCGACATCAGGATCACAGACCCACCGTCGTTGAGCACTTTGTGAATCGTGGGCAACGACTCCCTGATCCGGGTGATGTCAGTTACCTGGCGATTGTGGTTCAGCGGCACATTGAAGTCAACCCTGATCAACACCCTTTTCCCTTTAAAATTCGCATCATCGATGGTTTTCAGTTTCATAACATCCGGTTTTTATGTTCTGGTCAAATATACCAAACAGATTTATATAACAAATCATCCAGCAGGGAAATTCTGTATTTATTTTGATGGACTTCGAACTCCTGTTATCGAAAATGGGTTTCCTTTGCAATCAGAAAACTGTCATTGCAATGCACGATCTACGGATAGCCCTGATGCAGGCAGGCCTCGAATGGGAAAACAAAGAAGCCAACCTGATCACTTTTACTAAAATGTTTGGTCGCATGAATTCCCAGCCCGATCTGGTACTCCTGCCTGAGATGTTTAATACAGCGTTTTCCATGAAACCTGATACACTGGCCGAAACTATGGATGGACCCGGGGTGGAATGGATGACCGGGAAGGCTGCCGAATACCAGTGTGTGGTGGCTGGCACCCTGATGATCAGGGTGAAGGATGCCTTTGTAAACCGCCTGATCTGGGTTTTCCCCGATGGAGATCTGGGCTTCTACGACAAACGCCATCTGTTTCGTCCGGGGGGTGAAGCCGAATACTTCATCTCTGGAAAAGAACGCAGGTGTTTTACCGTGAAAGGGTGGCGGGTGCTTCCCCTTACCTGCTTTGACCTGCGGTTTCCGGTGTGGAGTATGAATCAGTACAATGACGAAGCCTATGACTTCGATCTGCTGTGCTATCTGGCCAACTGGCCCGCTAGCCGTACCTACCACTGGAACAGCCTCCTTGTCGCCAGAGCTATTGAGAACCAGGCGTATGTAGCAGCGGTAAACCGTACCGGAACCGATGGCAACGGTATATCCCATTCTGGAAACTCTATGGTAATCAGTCCATTCGGAGAGGTAAGCGCAGATGCAGGAGATAGCTCCGAATTCATCATCGAGTATGATTTGAACTATGAACAGATGCTCCACTACAGGAAAAAATTCTTCATTGCCCCTGAATGGGATCTTGATGTAATTCGTTTTCAAATCTGATCCATCCATAGAAAACACCGGATTTCAGTGAAAGAGACAAAAAGATTTCCAACCAGAGAAGTTCGTATCGGTAACCTGCTGATAGGAGGAAATCATCCCATCCGAATCCAGTCAATGGTCAACACCCCTCCGGGTGACCCGCATGCTACCGCCGATCAGATCCTAAGGCTTGCAGATGCCGGGTGCGAACTGGTAAGGCTTACAGTTCCCGGCATGAAGGATATTCCTAACCTTGAAAAAGTCAAATTGCTGGTTCAAAATGCTGGTATTGGAATTCCTCTGGTAGCAGATGTGCATTTCAATGCTGATATAGCCCTGGCATGTGCAGGGGTAGTGGAAAAGGTCCGGATTAATCCGGGAAATTACCGAAAGCCCGGACAAAAAATCAGATTACGTTGGAATGATGCTGAATATCAGGACGAATTGACGGAAACTGAAGAGCTGTTGGAAAAGCTCATGGAAGTCTGCCGGCTGAATGGAACAGCTATCCGCATCGGATCCAACCACGGTTCCCTTTCCCCCAGGATTATGCATCGTTATGGCGATACACCTCTGGGCATGGTAGAAGCAGCCCTGGAATATGTGCGGATTTTTCACCGGCAGGGTTTCCACGAGCTTGTTCTTTCCATGAAGTCGAGCAATGTCAGAGTGATGGTTATGGCATACCGCCTTTTGGTGGAAAAGATGCTGCAGGAAGGACTCAATTATCCCCTTCACCTTGGAGTTACAGAAGCTGGATTTGGAGATGAGGGGGTCATCAAATCTGCTGCCGGCATCGGTTTGCTGCTCGAAGAGGGGATCGGAGATACTATCAGGGTTTCGCTTACAGGTGACCCTGTGGAAGAGATTCCCGCTGCCAGGGTACTGGCAGGCAGATTTGCCCGTTTTTTCGGTGGCAAAGAAGCGAATGAGAATTTCATGATATTAGCTGATACCGCCGGATATCATCGACGGGAAACCATTCCGGTTGCTGGTATTGGTGGGAATCACCTTCCGCAGGTTATTGCCGACCAAAATGTACAGGTCGATCCTGCTCCCGACCTGTTTGCAGCAGTATCAACCGGCGTATCCATATCACTCCGAGACAACAACGGGGCATTGAACCTTCCGATAGTGGACCTGCAAATTCGTTCGCTGCCCGAGACATTGGCAAACAATCCGATTTGTATATTGCTTCCACTTTTTCCGGAAGTACAAGTGTTGCAAAAGCTCAAACCCTGTTCCCAATGCATCCCTGTGCTGCAGGTACCTCTCCAGGTACAGGCTTCAATGCTTCGCCGGTGGATTGCTCTGATCGATCAGCACCTTCCCGGCCGGCCGGTGATTCTGAAGATCGATTGTGATGATGCACTGCCTTTTGAGGCGTTGATCCATAGTTCGGTCATTGCATCCTGCCTTTTCAACGATGGACTTGCCGACGCCCTATGGATTTCAGGAGAGCAGGACCCCCAATGGCTTGTTAAACTGGCTTTTGGCATACTTCAAGCTACAAGGGCCAGAATTACCGCTCCCGAATATATCT
>CAZJZF010000057.1:0-9622 GCA_964550385.1 uncultured Lentimicrobiaceae bacterium
CAGGATTCAGAAGGAGTGAGCCGGTAATCAGTAAAACCATCAGGGATGGGATGCAGATCAACCGTTGGGTTGTTTTCGTTTGCGGTATTGCCATTCTTCAGTATAACGTTTCTGAACAGGAATTCTTACAGAGAAATTTCAGCGCGGCAAAGATAACGGTTTTTTGTAACTCGCAGTGTTTCCAGAATGATATGGATCAGGAAGTTATCAACATCTATGGGTTGAAACCCCATTCCGGCGTTATGGATTCAACAGGCTGTTCCTGTACTTCTCAGAGAGATTCAGGGTAATCCAGGGGCGATCTGTCAGGTATTTCCGGATCAGTTCTTTTGTTTCCGGTGGGTTTTCGCGGAGGAAGAGGGTGACAAAGATCCGGTCGGCAACCAGGGGTAAAGAACTTAATGAAAACTGCTGCGGGTATTGGTCAAATTCTGCGAACAGGGTTTCGAGGGTGGCAGGAGTTATGTTGTTCACTGTCAACCTGAAATCGCGTGCGGCAGCTTCCGTGTATCGATTGTGGTAAGGGGCCAGCCAACGTGACTGTTGCTCGCAAAAAATCAAAAATCCGAGCAGGGCCTTGCGGTTCCCCTGGGCGGCGAAATAATACCGGTAAAGCATATTCTCTGCCAGCTCCTTACGGTAGGTTTGCACATGGGCCTCTCCAACGGTTCCTTTTGCCCCCTCGAGCTGAGACATAAGTTTAATTCCCTGTGCCGTGTCGGTGGGATCTTCCGGCAGAAATACCCCGGGAATAAAATCCGGGAAGGTGGCAAGGTAGTACCTGAGTCCTGCAAAGGTGCTGATCTGCTGCATGAGCTTCTTTTTGCCATCAGTATCTTTGGCTTTGTCAAAAAGCCCGAGGGCCTTGTTCAATCCTGTGGGTAAGCCTGCCTCCGGGGATGATGTATGGAAGGCGAGCATGGCAAGCAACTCGGTGGCGTTTCGATGCCCCTGTGATGAGGCTTTTACGAGATACGGATAGGCTGTTTTTACGTTGCGCGGCTGATCGAATTTGCCATTCAGAAAGATCAGTGCATAATCATATTGTGCCGGAGCATATCCTCCATCAGCACTTTTTTTCAGAAATTCCATGATCATTGCCGGATCCCTGGGCATACCCAGACCATCGGCATACATGTAGGCGATCCGGTGGTTTCCGGCTGCATTGCCCCTTGCGGCAGCCTTGTGGTACTCTTTCAAAGCCTTTTTCAGATCAACATCTGTCGAACGTCCAATCCGGTAATGATCCCCCAGTATCACCATCATGGCGGGATCGTGTTTTGCTTTCTTCTTCACCTCATCGAAATCATACCGGTAAAAGCTGTTGTCGTCAGGGAATCCCGTCATGATCTCATAAAAATAGGGATTCGCTGCATACGCCGGTTTGATGTCTGGTGGTGCAGGTATCCTGGGGAGAGTAGGAGATACCTGGGAAATGCCTGCCATTGGCAGGGCTATCAGAAGAAGGAGTATTGGTTTAAGCATATAGAACGCTTTTGCAAACAATATTATATGAGCCTTTTATCACAACCCCCGTTCGGGTTTCGGTCGTCTTGAAGGTTTGTCATATTTATGGTCAGGGTTACGGGCATCAATATCTTCGATGTATTTCCATCGTCCATGGTCGAACACAAAACCACATATGATATTTCCCTCGGGTACGTAATACTGCCGTTGCCCTTCCAGTGAGGGATTCAGAGGCACAAGGTGATCGAAAACGATGATGTCATCTGCCTTCCTCGACAATCTGTATCCTCTCGGAGCCCGGGGTTTCGGGGCCTCAGGGCGACGTGTTTTGAAAAGTAACGCAAACCAGCCCGGTTTCTGTTGTGGTTCTTGTTGCCTTTTTTTACTGTATGAAGGTTTTCTTTTACCGAAAAGCAATGTTTTCTTTATGTAGTAATGTTGGTTTTCGTACCGCAGGTTCATCGACGCAAGGGCTGAATATTCAAAAATTATCCTTTTCTGCTGAGGCTTCCCATACCTGAAGAGGCTTTGCCCAAATCTGGGCATACCATTCGACCTGAGGGTAAGCACCTCTATCACTTTCCTCCTGATCAGCCGGGTGTTCCCATCCCATCCCAGCAGGGTGTAATACCGGTTTCCGTTATCGCGGGTAAGAATCACCTCGTAATATACGCAGCCATACCAGTTTTTATGATCGAGAACCCTCATCTCGGGTGCATCTGATTTGTCAGCCATATCGGTGAGCTGATACACTTCGTAATCATTCTTCCTTCTGCTGAATGATTGTATAAACCCAAAGTACTGGTATGTGCCATCCTCTCTGCTGATCATCCAGGTGATAACCCTGAATTTTTTATCGGGTGAGGTAAGTTTGCTCACGGTTTTCAGGGAGTCGAAGGGGTATCTGAAAGAATTGTTCAGTGAAAGCGCCTCTGTGAACAGGGTTATGAAAGATTCATTGGCCTGATATTTTACTTCATCTCCTGCCCCTTCGAACACCAAACGTGACAGCACCGCAAGTGTATCTTCGTATTCCCTGAATTCCGATGGATCCTGAGATATCGCCGGGAAAGGCAGCAAAAGAATGTTGGCATGAATCAGAAATACTGCCAGCGGCAGATACAAACGGTTTCTCACACTCGGATATTTAAAATGGGTACCTTTGGCAGCAAAGGTAATTGTAAAATTCATAAACAAGATGACTACCACTTCAGCAGAATCCATCTCAAGAGCTTTGGTGGCTCTGGGTAACGAGATAAGGAGCTATCTTTCCGATCCCGAGCTTCGCACAAATGAGGCTTCTGCCTTACTGGCAGAGGCGGTTCACCAGTCGAATGCATCGAATCCATGGTTTACTCCTGATGCATTGCGAACCTGTCTCTCTGGCTGGGCTATGGCACTAAAGCCTGCCAGGGTTTCTCATTGGATAAAAAGGTATCCTGATCTGCAAACACTGCATCTTCTTCCTCCCTCTGTAATTGCTGTAGTAATGGCAGGAAATATCCCGATGGTGGGTTTCCATGATCTGCTGTGCTGTCTGATGTCAGGTCATCGGGTACTGGCAAAACTCTCGTCTGATGATTTGTATCTGATACCTGCTGCTGTAAAGGTTATGGCGATGCTGGAACCCTCAGTTGCTGACAGGATCGTTTTTACCCAGGGGCAGATTTCAGGATTTGATGCAGTAATTGCTACCGGCTCCGACAATACTGCACGCTATTTCGACTACTATTTCGAGAAGTACCCGCATCTGATCAGAAAAAACCGGAACAGTATGGCCATCGTGTCGGGGAGCGAAAGTTTTCCCGAACTGGATGACCTCTGCGATGACATTTTCACCTACTTTGGCATGGGATGCAGGAGTGTGTCGAAAATACTGGTGCCATATCATTACGATTTCAGCGGACTGATATCCTTGTTTGATGCCCGTACAGATGCCGCCCGACACCATAAATACAGAAACAACTACGATTACCGGAAGTCCATTTTTTTAATCAACAGGATTCCGTTTATAGATCACCCCAATCTGCTTTTGGTGGAGGATCAGGCGCTGGCGAGCCCATTGGCAGTATTGCATTACCAGTATTACCACAGCATCGGCGAAGTGGCCGATTTAATCAGTAGCCAGGAAGAGCAGCTTCAATGTGTGGTTTCCGATCAGCAGATTTCCGGTATCGAAGTTCCGTTCGGGAAGTCGCAACAACCTGATCTGTGGGATTATGCCGACAGAAAAGACACATTGCGGTTTCTGCTGGATCTAAAGAAACATACCCCTGAGTTGTAGTTTTAAGGTTTTCCGCGCATCAGAGTTACCGATCCGTGATATTTCTGGTCCACCCCGTCGGTAACCAGCAATACATAATAATATATACCATCCGACTGCCCTTCGCCGGTCCACCAGTTTCCGCCATAATCAGCACTTTCGAACACCTTTCTGCCCCAGCGGTCGTAAATCACCATCAGGCTGTTCTTGTAATGGATGAGATTATCAATGGCAAACTCATCGTTATAACCGTCGCCGTTGGGCGTGAAAACATTGGGAACAATCAGCTCGCAGTCGAGTACAGTCACATTGGCGCTTGCGGAGTATTTCTGGCAACCTTCAACCTCAAGGGTATAAACATATTGGCCTGGTGTAAGATCCTGAAGTACCAGGGGGATGAAATTTTGTCCGCCGGGCAGCCATTTCAGCAGGTATTCAGGATGTTGGATTGCAAGGCCTGGCAAAACCAGCTTTTCATGGCTGCAGATCTCCCCATCCTGCAGGTCGAACTGAGGATCGGGTATCACCTTGAGCACAATATCATCGGTACCAAAACAATCGGTACTCAGGGGCGAGGTAACGGTAACGGAATAAGTTCCTGACTGGGCAACATTCAGGGTTTGAGAAGTGGCACCGGTTGACCAATTATAGATGAGCCCCGGATTTCCGGCATCCAGTGTTACAGCAGAGGTGTAGCACTCATCGGGGCCAAGGTTTACCACAGGCAGCGGTGCCACTGCCAATACCATTGTGTCTGTGCCGGAGCATCCGTCTTTGGTTACGGTAACCGAGTAGGTTCCGGGAAGAGAAACCTGCATGGTCTGGGATGTGATGCCGTTGGACCACATATAGGTAGCTCCGGGATTTCCGGCGGAGAAGGCATAGAGCATTCCATCGCAGATGGTAGAGTCTTTACCCAGATCTACCACGGGCGTGGCTTTGGCATTGACTACCAGTACAGTATCATAAATACAGCCAAAATCATTCACGATTTGTACCAGGTAATTATTGGGTCCTGCTGTTACCGGTTTGGCGTAGATGGTTGAATCATTGACCCAGGAGAACCCCGGACCACTCCACAGGATGGTGTCAATTCCTACATAATACGACCAGTTGGTGGGCAAAAGCAACGGGTTCAGATGGAGATCCCAGGAGAAGATATATCCGTTGTCGATGGCCCAGTAATCACATATTTTTATGGACCAGGTGCCGTTGAGCGGACAGCCGGCAAGATTGCCAAAAGGCTGGTCGGGGGAGTAATAGCCGGTATGATTCACCGTGTTGGTAGAGTCGAGCTGTGACTGGCTGGAGTGGGAATTTACCGTACCAACATTGGGATACGTTTGGGACCAGCAGTAGTTCCATCCTGTTCCTACCTGATTCAGGGTCGGGTCACAGGGAAAAGTGGAATTGTCCCAGGGTGCTCCATCAAGAGGAACACCCATAAAGGCACCGCCGGAATTGATGTAAGTTTTCAGCACAGCCTGCTGATTATTGGGGCAAATGATGGTGAATTCAAGGTCGCCCACAAACGAGTGCTCCATATTTACACATATGGCCAGAATGTCGGATGCCGATTGGATTGTTTGCCCCGGAAGGAAATTATTGAAAACCACATCGGTAAAATAGCATTGGGTAGGGCAATTAGGGCCATCGGGGATAAACATGGTACTGTCGAACCGCTGACTTGATGATTGCTTGTAAACAAAATCCTTCACCCTGACATTGGGGCTCCCTTTGTGTCTGACGTTCAGCAGAATGCTGTCGCCGGTACAAATAGAGGTTGGCTGAATAACTGCTATAATCGGGTCATCGGCAATGCGAACCCTGAGACTGATGGCGTTGGTGCTTTTGCATCCTGACACATCCTTTACCACCAGCATTACATCATAACCTCTTACCATAGTATAGGTATGGGCAATGGTTTTGCCGGTATCAATCGTTCCATCTCCAAAATTCCAGATAAACAAGGAGGTGGTGGCGTTTTGCGGGTATGAGAACCCGTTTTGGGGATAAATACCACGGCCGCTGAAAATTACCGGACTTCCGAAACACACATCTACATAGTTGCTGTCGTTGGGTTTTGGCGACATAGCCGTGGTGTCGAGAGCAGCAATAACCTGCTGGCAGGGGGTGCTGCAACTGATCGTGGCATCCCATCCGGCATCGGCATTGGAACTGTTTGATTTAAATCTGAAGGTAATGGCACCGGAAGTGTTGGTTATGTTGGCCTCCACCTGAAACAGGGTGAGTGTGTTGGAGTTGTTGAACCAGGGTAGTCCGCCGGGTCCGCTTGAAATCAGAGGAGAAGTGGTGTTGGGTCCGTCGTAAATGAACAACGTATCTGTGGTATGAACATTGAAATTGTTGAAATAGATTTTGAGATGGGTATTCGTGACCGACGATGATGTAAAGGTAACTGTATAGTTTTCGTTGTTGTTGTAAGTCAAACTGGGTCCGCCGCTGTCGTAAAATGTTCCTGTACAGGTGCTTAGTGTTGCTCCGTTGGCAAAATTGGCTCCAAACTGATAGGTTTGGGCTTCGGAAATGCCGGATAATAAGATCAGCAGGAGCAGAAACGGAAGGTAGATTTGCTTTTTCACAGTCATAGGATTATGAATCATTTAACAAAGTAACAACAAAACTTACTCTTTCAATAAGGTTCTTGAAAAAAACTTTTCAACTCACATTTATATTGGTGAAATTTACTATTTTTGCACCCTGTTTTCCGAAACGGTATGACTGGTTTCGGGATGGAACGTTTAATCAGAGAAACAAAACCCAGGAATTATGAAGAAGGATATTCACCCCAAAGACTACAGACTCGTGGTTTTCAAGGATATGTCGAACGACTATACCTTTATTACCCGGTCGACTGTAAAAACCAAGGAAACTATCAAAATGGAAGACGGACAGGAATACCCGCTGGTTAAGCTGGAGATTTCCCACACGTCACATCCCTTCTATACCGGAAAGATGAAACTGGTCGACACAGCAGGCCGTGTTGATAAGTTCAAGAGCCGGTACCAGAAACATTATACTTCCAAGGAAAAATAGCATTTCTGACCCGGCCCGCCGCCGGGTTTTTTGTTAATAGAATGCTGAAATCTTTTTATGGCCTATTGACCTTGGGTACAAAAATTTTGTATATTGCGCTGACAACCATTAAATCTTCAGCCCAGCTATGAATTACATTCTTTTTGACGAGTTTATCACCCGCAAAAATATGCTTCCCCTTACTTTTGTAAGGCCTGTTGCAGAAATCCGGTTTGGCATCCTGACGATGCGCGAGAAATGGGAATACTTTCTGGGGGAAAAAACTTCCACCCTCACAGAGAATTACCTGTTGCCCAAGTACCCGATTGTCGAGGAAGATCATAATATTTTGATCAATGCTTCCTTTCAGCCGGAAAAGGATATGGTGAAGATGGTTAAGAACCTGAAAAAGAACCAGTCGCTGGTCTCGGGTGACCATATCATCGCCATGCATACTCCCCGGGCAGGCAATGAGCAGGAGGATATTGAACTGGTGGATTATGAGGGAACACCTCTGAAGCTGAATTACCCATGGGATATCTTCACATATAACGACCTTGCTATTCAGCACGATTTTCCCATCGTTACTGCAGGTCGGAAATCCGCTGGTTTTGGTAAGGGAACCCATGTGGTGGCTCCTGAAAATGTGTTCGTTGAGGAGGGTGCCGTGATCAGCCATGCTATGATCAATGCCACAAATGCTTTTGTATATATTGGAAAGGATTCGGAAATCATGGAGGGTGCTATGATTCGCGGAAGTTTTGCCCTTTGTAACAACAGCGTGGTAAAAATGGGTGCCAAAATATATGGTGCCACTACCATCGGCCCCTGGTCGAAAGTGGGTGGTGAGCTCGACAATGTGGTTTTCCTCGGTTTCAGCAATAAGGCACACGATGGTTTTCTGGGTAATTCGGTGATCGGTGAATGGTGTAACCTCGGTTCCGGCACCAATAGCTCCAACCTCAAGAATAGCTACGATATCGTTAAGGTATGGAATTACTACGAGCAGCGGTTCATCGATACCGGTCTTCAGTTCGCCGGATTGATTATGGGCGACCATTCAAAAACCGGCATCAACACCATGCTCAATACCGGTACCGTTATCGGCGTTAATGCCAATGTGTTCGGATCGGGATTCCCTCGTCAGTTTATTCCTTCATTCTCCTGGGGTGGTGCGGCTGGCTTTACCGGTTTCGACTTCGACAAAGCGGTTGAAATTGCCGAAAGGGTATTCTCCCGCAGAAACCTGATTTTTGATGCAAAAGAGAAAAGCATCCTCAAAAGTGTCTATCAGGCTACTTTTGTTTATCGCAAGTAGGGCTTCTGCCATATTGCCGCGTTCGGGGCAATGGCATAACTGTTGACTTCTTTATAGCCCCGGCATCATTATGATGCACCAGATTATATTTTATTTATGCAACAAGCTAATTATAAGTGGGTTCTTCTGTGTCTGTATGTGTATTTGGATATGGAAACCGACAAAATGGCAGAAAATTTATGGATATGACCAACGATAATGCACGGTTGATATTTGGGGATATTGTGAACGATGATGCGGAGATGATTCCGCTCCTCTCATCCGAAGATGAGGAGCGGATGAACAGGGAAAAACTCCCCCTTACCCTTCCGATACTCCCTTTGCGTAATATGATCCTTTTTCCGGGAGTTGTTGTTCCGATAACGGTTGGCAGAGACAAATCCATCCGGCTTATACGTGATTTCTCGCGTAAGTCGAAGATTATCGGAGTTGTAGCCCAAAAGGATCCCGAGGTTGAGGAACCCACGCCATCCGATCTTCACCGGGTGGGCACGGCTGCCGTGATCATCAAAACGCTCCAGATGCCCGATGGAAGTACTACCGTCATCATTCAGGGGAAAAAGCGGTTTGAGATCGAAGAGGTTGTTCAGACGGAACCCTATATGGTGGCCAAAATCCGGAAGTTTGAAAGACCGGGAAGGCCTGACAGAACTGAGGAGTTTAAGGCTCTTATCGATTCCCTGAGAGATATTTCACTGGAAATCATCGAAAAATCCCCTCAGATCCCCTCCGAAGCTTCGTTTGCCATCAAAAACATCGATAGCCCGGCCTTTCTTGTAAATTTCGTCTCTTCAAACCTGAATATCCCGGTTGACCAAAAACAGTTCATTCTGGAAATGCCGGATCTGAAGGAGCGGGCAGCCTTCGTGCTGAAAAAGCTTACTGAGGAATTGCAATTGCTTGAACTTAAAAATCAGATCCAAAGCAAGGTAAAGACCGATATCGACAAACAGCAGCGCGATTATTTTCTGAGTCAGCAGCTTAAAACCATTCAGGAGGAATTGGGAGGGTCGCCCGGAGAGCAGGATATAAGGTCGCTGCGCGAAAAAGCTGCCAGGAAAAGCTGGAGCGAACCGGTAGGGGAGGTTTTTGAGCGGGAGATCCAGAAATTGCAGCGAATGAATATTCAGGCTGCCGATTATGGTGTGCAGCTTAATTACCTGGAATTTCTGCTGGAAATGCCCTGGAATGAATATACCGAAGATCGTTTCGACCTGAATGGAGCCATGAAGGTGCTGAATGAAGACCACTTCGGGCTGGAAAAAGTAAAGGAGCGGATCATTGAATACCTCGCAGTTATCAGGCTTAAAGGTGACATGAAATCGCCGATCCTTTGTCTGGTAGGCCCTCCCGGTGTTGGAAAAACCTCTCTGGGCAAGTCAGTTGCCAGAGCGCTTGGCAGAAAGTATGTAAGAATGTCCCTGGGCGGCCTGCGAGATGAAGCTGAGATCCGCGGTCACCGGAAAACCTACATCGGAGCCCTTCCCGGAAGAATCCTGCAAAGCATCAAAAAGTCGAAATCCTCCAATCCGGTGTTT
>CAZJZF010000058.1:0-9572 GCA_964550385.1 uncultured Lentimicrobiaceae bacterium
AAGACCCATTAAGGTTAGCAATGAAATGGTTGCTGCCCTGATTCAGGAAAATCTTGCCATGTATGACAAGCAGGGTGAAATGCATTACGATGTGATATCTGCCTTCATTAAATCGGTAAGGGGAAGCGATCCGAATGCTGCTTTATACTGGCTGGCCAGAATGGTTGAAGGTGGCGAAGATCCGAAATTCATTGCCCGCAGACTCATAATCCTGGCAGCGGAGGATGTCGGGTTAGCGAATCCCAATGCTTTGTTGCTTGCAAATGCCTGCTTCGATGCGGTTCACAAAATCGGGTGGCCTGAGAGCAGGATTTTACTTTCAGAAGCTACCCTGTACCTGGCAACCTCCCCTAAAAGCAATTCTGCTTATCTGGCAATTGGTAAAGCACAGGAGCTGGTGCAGAAAACAGGAGATTTGCCGGTTCCTTTGCATCTGAGGAATTCTCCGACTTCTATGATGAAAAAACTTGATTACGGCATGGGTTACAAATATGCGCACGATTATCCAGGAAACTTTGTCAGGCAGGATTTCCTGCCTGACAAACTCCGGGGAAGAATGTTGTATGAACCGGGACAAAACCCATCGGAACAAAAAATCGCCGAGCGGCTGAAGTCCTGGTGGGGAAGCAATAAATAGTTAAGGATAGGATTTTACAACTTCACAATCCGGCTTCTCTGGAATCCATTTCCTGTTAAATATTCAACCACATAGAGACCTGACGGCAGTGATCCAAGGTCAGCTGTACGATCTGTAACAGCAAACGCACCTACCAGATTGCCGGCGACATCAAATACCTTTAATTCCTTTACATCGGGCAGGTTAAATCTGATAAGCCCCTGTGTTGGATTGGGATAGGTTATTACTGTTTCGAATGGTACCGGGGTTTCCAGTCCGATTCCTCCCATTTGCACAAATTCCACATCATCAATATAATACTGTACGGTACTGCCTGTTCCGCCACCCGCATAGGTGAAGAAATTCACACCGGCAATTTGCTTCATGCCTGCCCCACCTGACTCCTGGATGCTGTACACCCAGCCTGCAAGCTGAACATTGTTCACAAACAGGTAGGCAGAATCTATATCGAGATCAACTGCAACCTTTATATCAAGCCAGGTTCCTTTGGTATAGGTACCTACAGTTGCAGGCACGTTATTATGCGAAAGGATGATGTCCAGGTTGGGATCAAACACTATCGAAAAGGCCCACTCAGCACTGGCGGGAAGGATGTGGAGCATATTAAAATAGCCACCGTGGGTAGGCTGATTACCGATATACATCTTAAATTTGAAATCAAATTTACCAGCAGTTTTATTGCCGAGTTTAAGCACCATGTCATAATCACCCTGAGCCGATGCCGCATCAAATTTCACTGAATTTGGCGAGGAGCTTGATTGTTCATTGGATATAAAGGCATCGTCAGTGCCTCCGGCAGTACCACTCCAGGGAGTCCACCAGGTAGGATTTGAGACGGCGAGCTTGCTCCCGGCAGTGTAGCTGTCGAAGTTATCGGAATAGATAACCGATTGAGCCATTGAAAGCATTGGGAACAGCAAAAATGCCAATGTGAAAATGGTAAATGTTCTTTTCATAAGTTTGAGATTAAGGTTAAGGTTTGGTTTTGGTTTTAGTCTGGGTCTTTGGAACAGTTTTTTCAGGTTCAGGCTGCGGTGATTCAGGAGCTGGAACCGGGGCTGGTATTGCCCTGGTATGATCTGCACCACCATATCCAACGGGTTTTACTTTTTCGGTTTTATCGGGTCGTTTTTTAACTTCTTTATCCGGAAGAGCGGGCGGTTCAACTACATCAGGCTTTTGTGCCTCCTTCATCCAGGTATGGGCTTCTGTAGCTCCAAGATCTATAGCCCTTTGCAAAGCAGTTCTTGCGTTGGTATTCTGTCCTGTTCCGATGTAGGCTTGTCCGAGCATTAGCCACGACTCCCGGTCGTCAGGATCAAGATAAACGGCACGCTTGAACAATTCGATAGCAGCAGGGTAATTATGCCCGTTGAATTCCATTGCGCCCGCATTGAAGAAATGGTTGTTTCCCACGGTGATGTCCCATTCCATTGGCACCGATCCTTTGCGCGGGTTTTTATCATCGACATAGATTACTTTAAAAAACAATTCATAAGGAATGGGTTCGCCACCCCGGACAGATGCCGGTTTCCATGGTCTTTTGGCAAGGTTGAGCATTATGTGAATCGAATTTTCGGAGAGTCGATAGTCAATGCTGTTCAGGTTTATCACACGTATAGAGGTTGTATCCAGTTTTCCTTCGGTATTGATCATTGCCCTGAGCAGCACAGTGGTCTGACGTCCCGATTTGCTCAAAAATCCATCGGGATATACAATGTGTTTTTCAATAAAACCCTCCAGTTGAAAATGGCCATCGGCATAATAAGCCGGAATGGTATCGAGGAGTCTGATATCCGGGGCTTTATCATCGGTACAATTACACTCCAGAGGAAGAACAAATTCCCTTGGCATAGCCTTTCCCGATTCCTTCACCGGCACCCATTGTCCGGTGGTGGTATTTACGGCTCTGATCATGGCTGCATTAAAATTATCGGAAGGCCTGTTGGCAACATTGTCACTGTAAAGCGTAAGGAATTTTTCAAGATTTCCTTCGTTGTTAACCATAAACCGAAGGATGATTCTTGAGTACTCCCCTTCCAGGTCACGCCAGGGGCAAACGAAACTACTTCCCAATACTTTAACAAGTTCATCTAAAGTACATTGATACCTTTCTGCATCTGTAGCAGCAGTTTTGCAATTCTTCAGGTAAGGCATCATTAGCCCGGTTCCTGAAGCACTTTTTTGGCCCGACTGACCGGAAACCAAAAGGGGAAATGATGCCAGGATGGCAATCAGGCAAAACAAAACGGTTAAAGGACGTTTCATAGCTATGTTTTATTTCAATGTTACCTAATGGATACAGTTATCCAATTAGACCAAAAATACAAACAAAAGATTAACAAAACACCAGAACCGAAATTTTTTTCTTACTTCGCAACAAATTCAATAGATTAGCCGTCTTTACGTGTTGTCAACCAATATTTCCGCCATGTATAGAAACTTAATTTCATGGTTTGCCAGACTTTTAGCCCTCGTCGTATTATTGATCTCTTCCTTTGCTCCTGTTGTTGCTCAACGATTTACCATAAGCGGACATGTTGTAGAGTCGGAAGGAAAGGAGACCATTCCAGGTGTCAATATTTACCTTAAGGGTACCTCAACCGGTACAACCACCAATAATTACGGGTTCTATTCCCTGAGTCCGCAAAAAGACACCATTGAGGTTGTTTACTCCTTCATTGGATATGCTCCCGAGATTATCCGTTTCTATCTGAAGAGTGATACTGTTATTAATATAGCTCTCAAGCCCATCAAACTTGAGGCATTTGTGGTTACAGCAGAAAGCAACACGCCCATCAGTACCGAAAATAGGATGAGTGTGATAAGTGTTCCTATCCGGCAGATCCAGGAGATACCAGCCTTGCTGGGAGAGAAAGATGTATTTAAAGTGTTGCAGCTGATGCCCGGGGTTCAATCGGGGGGTGAGGGAACCAGCGGTTTGTATGTAAGAGGCGGAGGACCTGACCAGAACCTGATCATACTGGACGACGCACTGGTGTATAATGCCTACCATTTATTCGGTTTTTTCAGCCTTTTTAACGGCGATGCGCTGAAGAGCGTGGAATTGTCGAAAGGGGGATTTCCTGCCCGCTTTGGAGGAAGGCTCTCTTCTGTGGTTGAGATGCAGATGAAAGATGGCAGCCGTAGCGACTATCATGGTGAAGCAGGTATTGGACTGATTTCAAGCAGATTAATGCTTGAAGGTCCCATCATCAAAGACAAAGCCTCTTTTATTGTTTCCGGAAGGAGAACCTATCTGGATGTACTTGCTAAACCATTTATTCCGGATGAGATATCGGCGGGATATTACTTTTATGATCTGAATGCCAAAATCAACTATGAAATCAGCCCCCGCGACAGGGTTTACGTAAGTGGTTATTTTGGAAGGGATAAGTTTCATGTGGGTGAATCCACTTTTTGGGACGAGTTCAAAGCTGGCTTATTCTGGCAGAATGCTACAACCACCGGACGGTGGAACCATATTTTCAACCCAAGGCTTTTTACCAATACCTCCGTAATTTACAGCACCTACCGCCTTAATATTTTCTTTCAGGAATATGAGCAGAAGAAACTCTTATTTGACCTGGATTACATTTCGGATATTGAGGACATCAGCATCAAATCCGACTGGGAATACCGGCCCAACCCTAACCATCTCATCCGTGCCGGAATGCTGGTTACCTACCATACTTTCAGGCCGAGTGCCATTATCCTGAAAGACATGTATATTAATGAATACAAGTACAATGTAAGGAGCCTGTACTCTTTTGAGAACGGACTGTATGCAGAGGATGAGATGAGGTTTGGCGACCGTTTTAAAGCCAATGCAGGTGTAAGGCTTAGTCATTTCACTTCAAAAGAAAAGCATTATTTCAATCCCGAACCGAGGTTCATGGCTTCCTATATGCTGAGTGATGATTTTTCGGCCAAGGTATCCTATGCTCGTATGACGCAGTATGTTCACCTCATTTCAAGCACCGGCCTCACCTTACCCACCGATTTATGGGTACCGACAACCGAGAATATTGCACCACAAAAATCGGAACAGGTAGCTGCCGGCCTTGCAAAAGATCTGATGTCTTTAGGGTTAAATATTTCATTGGAAGGGTATTATAAATATTCGAAGAATGTGCTTGGCTACGCAGAGGGGGCATCATTTCTACTGATCGATGACCCGGAAGCAGGTGAAGAAGTAAACTGGGAGGAAAATGTTACACAGGGACAAGGGTGGTCGTATGGAGGAGAGTTTATGGTACAGCGAAAGTTCGGAGCATTTTCGGGTTGGATCGGATATACCCTTTCGTGGACACAACTGCAGTTTGATGAAGTAAATAACGGAGAGAAGTACTTTGCCAAATACGACCGGCGAAACGATGTTTCGGTAGTGGCTGTTTACCATTTAAATAAGGGAATTACGATCTCAGGAACCTGGGTCTATGGCACTGGCAATGCCATCAACCTGCCCTCGGCCGAGTACCCTGTAATTCCACACAGTGAATATTTCAGCATGGGAAATTGGATGGCTATGGAGGTTCCTGCCTATGGCAAGAAAAACACACAGCGAATGGAGCCGTACCATCGAATGGATCTCAGTGCACGGTTTACCAAACAGCATCCGAAATTTGAACGCACGATTGAGGTAAGCATTTACAATGTGTACAGCCGGAAAAACCCCTATTTCTACTTCCTTGATCAGGATATGGACCCTAAAACCGGTGAATGGATGAATGTGGTGAAGAAGATCTCCATATTCCCGATTATTCCCTCTGTATCTCTCAATATCAAGTTCTAACCATTGGTTTTTCAAACATAAATGATTCTGGCATTATGAAAAAACAGATAAAAATCAGCAACATAGCCCCCATTTTGGGGCTGATTTTCACATTCATGCTGGTGTTGCCATCCTGTGAACCTGAGATTGTCTCAAAGATTGATTTGCCGGAAGAGGATCCCAAACTCTCCATCAGTTGTTATCTGATTCCGTCGGAAAACGAGCACATCCTCTTCGTTGGGAGATCGAAACCCCACAACAAACCTACTCAGCCAGGCTGGGAGGTAACAAATGCTGTGGTAAAGGTATCTGACGGAACAAAAACCGTGGTGCTGAAAAACCTTGGCGAGGGTTATTACAGTTTTCTGAACAGTGAGTTGCAGATACTCCCCGGGGGGAGTTATACCATAAGTGCCTATGCTCCCGGTTTTACCCTGGAAGCCACCGGAAGCTGCACCATTCCTGAAATCTTTGATCCCATGCTTCAATTCATTGCTTTTGATTCTGTGAAAAATACCGACTTCACAACCTACACCCTTGATTTCAAGGTGAAGGATATGGCTGGTACAGCAGACCAGTATCGTATAATGGCAACAATGGAATATACGGTAATTGGGTCGAGCCAGATAGAAGAGGAATATATGTATGCTACTCAGTCGAAATACAATCTCTTTAAGGATGAAGGGAATGATGGTGGATGGTTCCCCGTAAGATTTCAGACCAATTTTTATCAATGGGGTGATGAGACGACGGTTCAGCCTGAGGCAGCTATCATCACTGTTCTTCGGACTGACGAGCCCTATTTCAAATTCAATTATCCCTTTGTGGTAAAGAATTATTACCCTGATGATAATCCTTTTGCAGAGCCTGTAATCATTTACAGCAACATCACCAACGGATACGGGATCTTTTGCGGTGCTGTGAGTAAAACCTACAAAATAAACCTTTAGTTACTCCCCTGCCCTATCAGATATTCATTCCGCCACATACGGAGATAATCTGACCGGTTACATAGCTGCTCAGGTCTGAAGCGAGGAAGAGGCAGATATCGGCTACGTCGTCCGGCTTTCCTGCTCTGCGGAGTGGAATTTTCTCAGCCCAATCCTTTTTTACCTCATCCGGCAGCTTCGCAGTCATCTCAGTTTCAATGAATCCCGGGGCGACGGCATTGCACCGTACATTTCTCGAACCAATTTCCTTTGCGATAGATTTTGTAAAACCGATCATGCCGGCCTTGGAGGCAGCATAGTTCGATTGTCCGGCATTGCCATTCACACCCACCACCGAAGTCATATTGATGATGGATCCGCTGCGCTGTTTCAGCATGAATTTCTGAACAGCTTTGGTAAGATTGAACACCGATTTCAGGTTGACACGGATCACAGTGTCCCATTCATCTTCCGACATGCGCATCAGCAGATTGTCGCGGGTGATGCCTGCATTGTTTACAAGAATATCGATTCTTCCAAACTTTTCTGCTACGGCATTTGCAAGGGTTTCGCAGGCAGCAAAGTCAGAAGCATCCGATTCATAAGCCATGGCATCAACGCCCATAGCTTTCAGTTGATCCTGCAATGCTTTGGCATTTTCGTCGATACGGATATCAGAAAATGCGATAGCACAACCCTGATTTGCCAGCTTCAGGGCTATTGCTTTGCCAATTCCCCGGGCACCACCGGTAATCAGCGCTGTTTTTCCTTAAAGTATTTTCATGAGAGTTTGTAGGGTTTGTAAAGTTTATAAAGTTTGTAAAGTTTATAAGGTTTGTAAAGTTTGTTCAAGCGTTCAAAGTTCAAAATTCAAAGATCCAGACACGCCTTCGGCGTGGTCTCAGCTGCGCTTCGAGTTCAATGTTTACGTTTTAGATACAGTAATACAGACAGATGTTAATTTTCAGACTCACTCATAATTCACAACTTATAATTTCTAATTTCTAATTTTTAATTTCTAATTTAAAATTCATCACTTCTAACTGAATTACAGCCATTTAACGAGGGGGAAGTCCATCCGGTATGCGAGCAGTGGATGATCGGGGAACAGGCGGAAGGCATAATCATAAACACCGGCTCTTCGGGTTGGCACAGCGCATTGAAAGCGGAGTTTATTATCACCAAGAAGGGTTATGGTCATCTTTTCCTTCATAAATACTTTGGTCACCACATCTCTGTTTTTCTCGCCGAATACCACCTCAACCCCAAGATCCTCAGGTCCCAGCCCTGGAGCCTGCAGCACCAGAGAGGCAACAAATTCTTCACCCAGATTCAGGGGCGAGACGGTAGAGTCAGGCGTGTGTTTTTCAAGCAGGGTGATGTTGTCCCAGTGCATCAGAATTCTGCGTTTCCAGCCTGCCAGCGTTCTGGCATTTCTGAAACTGTCCTGTATCATTAATCGGTGCCGTTCCGCCAGCTTATAATAGTATTGGCTGTGGTAATCGGTAACCATCCTTTTCATGGTAAAGTTCGGGGTAATGAACTTAAAGTTATTCTGAATATACTTAACCCAGCCTAAAGGAATTCCAGCTGCATTTCGGGTATAGAAGAGCGGGGCAATTCTATCCTCGATGATATTGTATATTGATTCTGCATCGAGTTGATCCTGCAGTTTTCCGTCGAGGTAGGTGTTTTCTTCGGGCAAAGCCCATCCGGCTTCAGGGTGAAAACCTTCAGCCCACCAGCCATCGAGTACACTCAGGTTCATCACCCCATTCATCACTGCTTTTTCCCCGGAGGTTCCGGAGGCTTCCTGAGGGCGGGTGGGATTGTTAAGCCAGATATCACAGCCCTGGGTCAGGAACCTTCCGAGCTCCATATCGTAGTTCTCCACAAAAAGCACTTTCCCCTCAAAGGCCGGTTTACGGCTTATTTCGATGATGCGCTTGATGAGGTCTTGTCCTGCTTTGTCTTTGGGATGTGCTTTTCCTGCAAAAACAAATCGCACCGGTCTTTTCCGGTTGTTCAGCAATTGCGAAAGCCGCTCCTCGTTGGTAAACAGAAGGCCTGCCCTTTTATAGGTTGCAAATCGCCTGGCAAAGCCAATGGTAAGCCAGGGTTGTTCCAGCGATTCAAGCACTCTGACAATGTGACCGGGTGACTCCTGCCGGGCCGTCATCTCCTTACGGGTCCGGAATATGAGGTGTTCCAGCAAATTGTTGCGAAGCTCATTGCGTGTATTCCAGATTTCCTCATCGGAGACTGTATCAATTCCTTTCCATGCCTCCGGATGGTGCTGATTGGAAAAACCGGCAGAGAGGAACCGGCTGTGGATCTCCTGCCATTTCGGATTTGCCCAGGTGGGGTAATGCACCCCGTTGGTAACATGCCCGATATGCAGCTCATCCTCGAAATACCCCGGAAACATGTGTCCGAACATCGAGCGGCTCACCTTTCCATGCAGAGCGCTTACGCCATTTACCTCCTGGGCTGTATTGATAGCGAGCACGCTCATGGAAAAGTTTTCTGCAGGGTTTTCCGGATCTGTCTTGCCCAACGACATGAGTTCATCCCAGCTGATATGGTATCTCTCGGGATAATGGGCAATATAGGCACGCAGCATCTCTTCGGGGAAAGCATCGTGACCTGCCGGTACAGGGGTATGGGTAGTAAAGAGTGTGGAGGAGCGAACCACTTCCACCGCTTCCGGAAATGAGAGGTAGTGTTTCTGCACAAGGTCGCGCAGCCGCTCAAAATTCAGGAATGCCGCATGGCCCTCGTTGCAATGATAAAGGTCGGGATTGATATCCAGCGCTTCCAGAAGCCTGATCCCTCCTACCCCCAGCAGCATCTCCTGTTTGAAACGGTTTTCCAGATCACCACCATAGAGTTGATGGGTAATGATCCGATCGTGTGGTGCATTCTTCTCTGTATCAGCATCCAGAAGATAAAGCCTGACCCTTCCGACATCAACGCGCCAGACTTTGGCATACACATTTCTGCCAGGGAAAGCAATTGAGATGGTAATCCATTCCCCCTGCTCATTCCTCATGGGATGTATGGCAAGATCGGAAAATTTCTGGGGATAAAAGCCTGCTTCCTGATCGCCATAAGGGGTGATTTTCTGCGTAAAATAGCCGTAGCGGTATAATAGGCCTACCCCGGTTATTTTCTTATTGTCATCGCTGGCTTCCTTCAGGTAGTCACCCGCCAGGATGCCAAGTCCGCCCGA
>CAZJZF010000059.1:0-9302 GCA_964550385.1 uncultured Lentimicrobiaceae bacterium
CAGAAAACTGATCAGGGTTTGCTTCATTATAACTCTTTACCCTAACAACATTTATGTACCGGAAAAAGTTCGTGCCGATCGTTCCCTTCTCAATCCTGGTAATGCATCCGTTAATATAAATAGGTTACCCATTTTGGCCGGGTCTTCAATTCTCTGAACAATAAAAAATAGAACACAGATTTTACGGATTCCACAGATTTGCACTGGTTTTTAACCCATTTGATATCCTCTGTGCTCCCCCACCGTCATCCACACAATTACAATATGAAAGTTAGAGTAGACAAACAGTCCTATTAAAAATTTCTAATTTTTAATTTCTAATTTTTAATTTCTAACTGTCTATCCTATCTTCTATCTAATCAAACAGTTGCCCCCGTTGCAATCACTTCCGGCGCTACCTTTTTCACCAGCCCCTGCAGCACGTTGCCCGGACCCACTTCGATGAGCTCCTTCATGCCATGGGCAGCCATGTTTTCCATAATCTGGGTCCAGCGCACCGGAGCGGTGAGCTGCGCGATGAGGTTATCCTTGATCTCTTCGGGGTCGCAATGGGGTTTGGCATCCACATTCTGGTACACAGGACAGATGGGTTTGCTGAACGGGGTGTTTTTGATGGCTTCGGCCAGTTCCACGCGTGCCGGTTCCATGAGCGGGGAGTGGAAAGCGCCGCCTACTTTCAGGGGAAGCGCCCTTTTGGCACCGGCGGATTTTAGCTTTTCACAGGCAATTTCAATACCTGCCATCGAGCCGGAAATCACCAGCTGACCGGGGCTGTTATAGTTAGCGGGTACTACCACTTCATCAATCTCACCGCAGATGCTTTCCACCACAGCGTCATCCAGTCCGAGGATGGCAGCCATGGTAGAGGGTTCAGCCTCGCATGCCTTCTGCATGGCCATGGCACGGGCATATACCAGTTTCAGTCCGTCTTCGAATGAAATGGCACCTGAGGCCACCAGTGCCGAAAACTCTCCGAGGGAGTGCCCTGCAGTGAGCTCCGGGCGGAATTCGTCGCCCAGCATTTTTGCCAGGATCACCGAATGGAGGAAAATGGCGGGCTGGGTCACTCGGGTCTGCCGCAGGTCTTCATCCGTACCGGCAAACATCAGGTCGGTGATGCGGAAACCCAGAATCTCATTGGCTTTCTCAAACATGGCCTTCGCCTCTTCAAAACGGTCGTACAGGTCCTTGCCCATACCCACAAACTGGGCACCCTGGCCCGGAAATACGTATGCCTTCATATCATTTTCAGTTTTGGTTTTTACTAAAATCGGGGTGCAAAAATAGGGAATTCCCCGAAATTGCCCTGTTACCTCTTCAGGTACATGGCTTCATAGTACTGCTGATAGGCGCCACTGGTAACCGAATCGAGCCAAGCCTGATTTTCGAGGTACCAGTCGATGGTAAGGGCAATACCCTCCTCGAACTGCAATGAAGGCACCCAGCCCAGCTCCCGCTGCAACTTCGACGAGTCGATGGCATACCGCAGGTCATGTCCCGCACGGTCTTTCACATAGGTGATCAAACCTTCAGAGGTGCCAGTCGCTCTTCCAAGCTTTTGATCCATAATGGCGCACATCAGTTTTATCAGATCGATGTTCTTCCACTCGTTGTGGCCGCCGATGTTGTAGGTTTCGCCCACTTTGCCACGGTGGAAAATGGTATCGATGGCAACGGCGTGATCCACTACATACAACCAGTCGCGCACATTCTCCCCCTTCCCATACACCGGTAGGGGTTTGTTATGGCGTATGTTGTTGATAAACAAGGGCACAAGCTTTTCCGGGAATTGATTTGGGCCATAATTATTGGAGCAGTTGGAGATCTTCACCGGCAAACCGAAAGTATGGTGGTACGCCCTCACCAGGTGATCGGAGCTGGCCTTGGAGGCAGAATAGGGGCTTCGGGGGTCGTAAGGCGTTTCTTCGGTGAACATCCCCTCATCTCCCAGAGAACCATAAACCTCATCGGTAGATACATGATAGAAGAGCTTGCCGGAAAAATCTCCCTGCCAGCTGTGCCTGGCCGCATTGAGCAGGTTTACGGTGCCTACAATATTGGTAAACACAAATTCATTGGGATTGGCAATGGACCGGTCCACGTGCGATTCGGCCGCCAGATGGATTACCCCATCGAATCCATGTTCAGCAAAGAGCTGCTGCATGAGCGCATCATCATTGATGTCGGCTTTGATAAAACGATAATTGTCAGCATTTTCAATATCCGCAAGGTTGGTCAGATTACCGGCATAGGTAAGCTTATCCAGGTTGAAGATGGTGTATTGGGGATATTTTCCAACAAAGTGCCGCACTACATGCGAACCGATAAATCCGGCGCCGCCGGTAATCAGAATGTTTCTCATATTGATAACGAGGTTTGTTTTTAATTGTCGTTGTCCATTTTTTTCTCCCATTCCCAGGCAGAACCTACCATCTCCTCCAGGCCTCTTGAAGCTTTCCACTGCAGTTTTGCATTGGCCAAGGCGGGATCAGCCCAGATGGCGGGGATATCCCCCTGCCGGCGCGGGGCAAACTGCCAGGGTACCTGCACCTGGTTTACCAGTTCAAAAGCCCTGATCACTTCCAGCACAGAATGCCCTTTTCCTGTTCCCAGGTTGAAAATCTCCCAGGGTTGGGAGCTGGAAGTTTCCGATACCATTCTGCCGATGGCTTTCACATGGGCTTCGGCCAGATCGGAGATATGGATATAATCGCGGATGGCTGTACCATCGGGGGTGGGGTAATCGCTGCCAAAGACCCTGAGGGATTCCCGCTTCCCGATGGCTGTTTGGGTAATAAAGGGCATCAGGTTATTGGGGATTCCCATGGGCAGCTCACCCAGGAGGGCAGAAGGGTGGGCACCCACCGGGTTGAAATAGCGCAGGGAGGTGCAGCGAAGCCCTCCAACGGATACCTGGTCGCGGATAATCTCTTCCGAAATCCGTTTTGTATTGCCATAGGGCGACATGGCAGGCTGGAGCGGGCACAATTCATCCACCGGCACCTTTTCAGGATTGCCATACACGGTGCAACTGGAAGAAAACACCAGGTTCCTTGACCCGAAGCGTGTCATCATCTCCAGCAGATTCAGCAGACCACCAATATTATTATGGTAATACATCAGCGGATTTTCCACCGACTCCCCTACTGCTTTGAGGGCGGCAAAATGGATAACCCCATCGAAGGGTTCCCTTGCTGATAAAAATTGCTCCAGTCCTGCCCTGTCGGTCAGGTCGACCTGTGAGAAAGGCACTTCCTTTCCTGTAATCTGGGCAATTCTGCCGGCAATCCACCTGTAGCTGTTCGACAGGTTGTCGAGCAACTCTACCCGGTAGCCTGCCTCCAGAAGGGCTACTGCTGTATGTGATCCGATATAGCCGGTTCCTCCGGTAACAAGTATTCTCTTCATAAAATTCAATCTCCCATTCAGGGTTCCAGCAACAGGCGGAAACCTGTGCTGTGGTTTCGGTATTCTTGCGGGAAGAGGCTTCTGGCGGTAACTTCGCAGAAGGCGGGCATCATGTCGCTGCTGCCGCCCCGGGCAGGGCGCCGGATGGCAAAAGGCTGTCCTGAAACGGCATCAGAGTTTTCCTCATTCAACTGATCCATACACCATTCCCTCACGTTTCCGCTCATATCACAGAGGCCATAACCATTGGGCTTTTTAAGTCCGGGAGGCTGGGTGGCCCGGTTGGAATTCTTCCAGTGCCATGCCACCACATCCGCACTGTCACTTCCGGCATAAAGGTACTCTTCTCCCCCTCTGGCTGCATATTCCCATTCTGCTTCCTCCGGAAGCCTCCAGTTCAGGCCGGTTTTTTCCGAGAGCCATGCCGCATAGGCAACGGCATCGTTCCAGCTTACGTGAACCACCGGATGGTTATAAGTCATCTGAGGGCGCAAAAATCCGTCGGAACCACATTTCCAGTTCACTCCGTCGCGGTTTTCCTGCGAAGTGCCCTTAAGCACAACGCTTCCGAAACCTCCGGTATGCCTCTCTGCATCCGTTTTGTAACCCGTATCCTCTATAAAACGTTTGAATTCGGCTACGGTGACCTCATGCCGCATCATTGAGAAATCCTTTACCGTAACCAAGGTTCCCGGGGTTTCATCCCCTTTCCCGAAAAGGAATGCTCCTCCCGGTACGCCCCTCATCTTAATCTCTGAACCTGCGAAAGGGATACCGAAATCTTCGAGCCTGAAAAATTTGGGCTTCAACGCCTTTACGTATGTGATCTGCCCTTTTTCCACCACCACCGAATCGCTCCACGATTCGTTGCCTTTCAGCTCTACCCGGTGTGTGCCGGGGGTTAGATTCCGGAGCAGAACGATACCCCCTGCAAGGGTACGCTGTCTGAAAGCCCCATCCAACCATACATCTCCTGCAATCTCCGCAGAAATCTCTATATGCCCCATCACAGAAGCGGCAACGTCCTTCCCTTGCTGTCCATCTGCAGGCTTCTGAAATCTGAACTCCGCATATTCCACAGCCGGTTCTTCCTTTTTGGGCTGCTCCTGGGGTTTTACAGCTACCGCAGGTGCTGTAACGGTCTCCTGCTTCGGCTGTTCAGGCACAGGTTCAACAGGAATTTCCCCCTTCAGTGGTATCCTGAACACAAAATCCCCTTTATCGAGTTTGGGGTTTCTGATCTTCCCAAACTGGGGGTGCTGGGTGTTGCCGCTGTAGCTCTCTACCTTGCTCTGCAGATAAAACCCCAACTCACTGCCCGTAAGAAACCCATCTTTGTCGTAATCAGCCTCATCAGAGGTAATGGCCGTAACAAACTCCTTCCGGAAGATACTCTCATCAGGCACCTTTTCATCGGCACTTCCACTGGTGATGAATTGCCTTACAAACCGGGTGGTCTTCTGTGTAATGGCTTCACTTACAGCACTGCGCATATCAAAAAGGGAGCCTGCAAAACAGGCGTCGAACAGAAAGAGGGCATGTTTCGACTGAATGGCATAGGCAAAAATCTCAATGGCTTTCATCTCAATGGCCATGGCCTGAAATCCGGGAAGGTCAACCGTTGGACTGGGTGCATTTACCGGAACAATGTATCCAAGATTGTCGTCGTAAGCTGTGCGTACCGTATGTCCGTGCCCGGCAAAATAAATCAGCACCCGGTTGTCGACGTCCTGTCCGTACTTGTAAATAAAATCAGTGATGGCCTTGTTGATCTGTTCCTTGGTACCATTCTCCGATACCAATACATCGAATCCGTTTTGCTCCAGTGCCGTCTTAACCTCGGTAATATCGGCCTTTACCCCGGGCAATGGACGCCAGCCTCCGGTGTAATCATACACTCCGATAATCAACGCATGGCTTTGTTTGTAGAGGGTTGTCGGCTGCCCTTCAATCTTTACCGTAACAGGGCGCACTCCACGATCCTGGGCATACAATGATGGAAGGTGCAGCACAAGAAACCAAAGGATAAACCAACAGCATTTTCCTTTCATGGCAGATGGGGTATTCACAATACTTCTTTCCGTTTCAAAGGTACACAGAAAATTACAATTGCCCTCTTCAGATATGGTATATCAATTAGAGTAAAAGCATATCTTTGGATTCATTAATGAGACTCATGAAATTTGGTTTCCTGAGAAAACCGGTATTGGCTTTATTTATCCTGGCAGTTTTATGGGCTGGTCCGGAAATTTTTGCCCAACCTGTTGATACAGTGGCATTATTTCAGCCATCAACAACAAATCGTGCATTGATTATTGCTATCGGTGACTATCCCACAACCCTTACCGGCTGGGGAAAGATCAATGCGGAAAACGATGCAGCATTGCTTCTGAAAAGCATCGTCGGCCAAGGATTCTCCATGGAAAACATCCTGTTGGTTACCGACAGCCAGGGTACATTCCAGGGGATCCTCGATGCATTCCGAAATTTCGGAGAAACGGTCCATTCCGGCGACCACCTTCTGGTACATTTCAGTGGACACGGACAGCAGATTGCCGATAATAACGGGGATGAAGCCGACGGTTACGATGAAGCGCTTATCCCATGGGATGCAGGAAAATATTACATGCAGGGGGTATATGAAGGGGAAAAACACCTTCGCGACGACACGCTGCAGGTATTGCTTGCAGCATTGCAGCAGAAAGCAGGGCCCACCGGAAGCATCCTGGTGCTGATAGATGCCTGCCACAGTGGCACAGCCACACGCGGAAACGGCATCATCAGGGGGAGCGAAACCCCTTTTAATGAGTTGCAAAACAACAGGCTTACCAGGGGAGAATCTGAAAGAGGGTCAGGATTCATGCCACCGGAAGACCTTGCTGCCTCTCTTATTGTGATTTCGGCATCTGCGGCACATCAGAACAATTATGAATACACCTTCCCCGACGGCACTTCCGCAGGGTCTCTCACCTGGGCATTCTGCCGGTCACTCGGTCAGCTTTCCGGTCAACCCCATTGCCGGCAGCTCTTTCAGCAGATTCGCCTCTCCTTCGCCTCGCATCATCCCTATCAGCAACCCCAGGCAGAGGGGCAGCTGGACCGGCAGCTGTTTGGAGGCACGGCCCAACAGCCTTCTGAAGGGTTTTCTATCATTAATGTAACAGGGGATTCACTGATCGTGGTGGAGGCCGGCACCCTGCAGGGAGTTTCACCGGGCGATCATGTGTCATTTGTGTTGCCCGACCGGCAACATCCTGATACTGTCAATACCTTGCTCTGCGGAACTGTTTTGGAAACCGCTCCGTTTACATGCGTGGTTAAACCCGATCACAGCCATTTTCCTGCTGACTCCATCGCCCTTACCCTGTGCCGGGTGGTGAGCCCCGCCTATAAGGGGATCGCTGTGCCTCTCCACTGGCAAAACCTTCACGACACCCTGGAACAAGCCCTTTCTTCCCTTTTGGAGCAATATCCCTTCATAAGGCAGGATACTGCCACGGATGGCATCACCGCATCCTTCGACCAAATTACTGCTGACCTTCGCCTCACAGGACCCGACGGAAACACAATCCTGAGTTTGCCTGAAGCCAGGGAAATAAAGCTGGAAACCCTTGCCCATAATATTGCCGGCAGGCTCTGGATGTATGCCCGTGCCTCTTTCCTTCGTGGCTATAATGCCTCCGGCAACGGTATGGAGATCGCCCTGGAACTGCTCAACGGAAGAGGAATCCCCATTCCTGAGCCTCCTGACGGAACGTTGCCTCTTTGTCATCCCGGCGATACCATCACCGTTAAAGTTACCAACCTCGGTGAATTTCCGGTTTGGTTCAACCTGCTCGACATCCAACCCGACAACATGGTTCATGTGCTGATTCCTGGACTCTTATCACCCCGGCTCAACCGTTACGACCTCCAGCTGCAACCCGGCAGCAGCTATATCTCCGAACCCTTTGTAGTAGAGCCTCCCTCAGGAGTTGAAATGTTTAAATGCATCGCCACAGCTGCCCCTTTCGACCTCCGGGATGCCTTTACCCCGGGGGTTCCTTCGCTCCATCGCGATACTGACAACCATCCGCTGAACCTCCTGTTCACCTCGCAGGCAGGCCACTCCGGTGCCATGCGAAGCTCTTCCTCCAAAGAAAACAGTGCAACCCATACCCAAATACTGCTGTTTCAAATTACCCCATAATTCCAAACAAATGTCCCGGAAAACCCTCTGGTTCGAATCACTCCTGGTTACATTGCTGGTGTTCCTCGCCCTCTGGCTGCTCTTCCTGCTCATCCATGTATCTTTCAAGCCCCTCAACTACATCGCAAAGACCATCGAAGGAATCAACCTCAACGACCTATACTTTTCTTCCGTTGCCAACCACACCGCCGATACCTCCATCGTCATCATCAATATCGAAAACCTCGACCGCGGGCAGTTAAACACCCTTATCGGAAAAGCTGCTTCTGCCTCCCCTGCCGTTTTGGGGATCGACATTTTCTTCTCGCACGAGATACAAACACCCTACGATGGAGTGCTGATGGAAACCCTGCTCGATCACAGGGATCTGATTGTGATGTCGCTCCCTTTGAGTGACAATGGGATCCCCGATCCCCGATTCTGGCACCTGCCCGGCATCCGCTACGGCCACGCAGGATTGCTTACCAATACTTCCAATACCGAAGTGGTACGTGAATTTCAGCCGGTTATCACCAATCGGAAAGATACTGTGCGTGCATTTGCCATCGAACTGGCAGCCTCCCTGAAGCCCGAAGCCGCTGCCGGAATGCTTCGTCGTAAAAATCAGAGTGAACTCATTCATTACATCGGCAATGAACAGGCCTTCAGGTTTGTTTCAGGACCAGAGATGCTGAGAGACACTGCATTCCCCCTGACAATACTTGAGGACAAAACCGTGCTTTTGGGTTTCTGCGGAGGAAACCTGCAGAACACTTCCGACCGTTCGGATATGTTTTTTACCCCTGTTGGATTTGAGCTGGACATAAACCGCCGACCCGACATGTACGGCATCGCCATTCACGCCAATATCCTCTCCATGATCCTCCACAATCGTTTGATTACCCGGGTGCCCACCTGGCTGGTATTGCTCCTCAGTTTCATCATTACTCTGTTCTATATTGGATTAACCGCCTGGATGTCGGTAAAGTGGCCTCTGGCTTCCGACATCACGAATCTTCTCGCCCAACTCACCGCATTCGTGCTGTTCCTGTGGGGCTCCTTCGTCCTTTTCAGCAACCTGCAGGTCGCTTTTTCTGTAAAATATCTCTTAACCTGTGTGGTGCTGTCGGGAAGCGTGCTGAATGTGTATATCTTTGTTATTGCAAGAATAAGGAGGTATCTTCCTTTTCGCAGCGTTTTTCTCAACCACAACTGATCCCAATGCCATGCAAAGCCTGCGTTTGATTCTGATGTTGCTGTTGATGGTTGCCATCCGTCAGGAAGGGATTGCCCAGAATACTGAGCTGCTGATTTTCAATGCATCCGGAAATGCAAGCCTGAAGCGGAACAAAACTACGATGCACCATTTTGTGGCAGAAAAAGTGCTGCCCGGAGACATTGTGACCCTCAATGGTGGTAGCATGACCCTGATCACCCGGCAGGAGAAACGGGTTACACTCAGCCGGAAAGGTTCATACAGCTATGGTGACATTTCTGCCCTGATGGAAAAAACGGCCACCTCCACCTCCGTAAGGTATTTTATTATGGTGTGGGAGTCGATGAAGGAACAGCCGAAACAAACCAACGCCCCCGGCGGGGTGGTGAGAGGCGATGAACCCTTCCGTTTGCCGGTCGACAGTGCCGTCATCCTCTCCGATTCTATCCGGTTTTTCTTCCGCAACCCTACCCATCAACCCTGCCTGTTCAGGGTGTTGAATCACAAGTT
>CAZJZF010000060.1:0-9258 GCA_964550385.1 uncultured Lentimicrobiaceae bacterium
ATGGCGCTGAATCAGCTTCCTGCCACCATCTTTAGTTTCAGTAAGGCCGATGATATGCAACAGTTCGCTGTAAAAACGCTTATCGAGGGTATTACTATCGTTGGCAAATGGGAGCTTCAACAAATGCTCCGGTGATAGAAGCTTGAAAAGCCCGATCAGTAAATGGTCATCTGATCTGTCACTATTCCGAAGCGGTTTCAGATAGTTGTGCAGATCGAAAAAAGCAAATTCAATCTCAGAATGCATTGAACTGATGAATGGGGAAGCAATTTGAGAATAGAAAAAATCGGTTCTTGAGTCGGAAAGTCTACCTGCTTCGAAATCTAAAAACTTCTTAACCAGCTCCTTGTCCTGCGCAAAAAGCCTTTCAAAAAGGATTGCATCAAACACATACCATTCATATATATTGGTAACAATCAGATGCTTAATCTCCAGATTATGAAGGGTAATCCTTTCGCGCAGATAATACAGCACAAGTTCATGAAACGACTTAACATTCAGATTGCAGCAGGAGTCATCATTAGATCTTGGCATTTCTGCTTTGTTCCCGGGCTTCTTTGCTTCGATAATCACACCAACTGTTGCAGAGGCATGATCGCCATTGTGAATTACAAGGTCGTTACGTCCTTTGGTGTTGATAAAATGAAGAGGTTTGTACCATGTCTCTTTCAGAAAATCAGAAAGAAGATTCTTGTGAAACTCCTCTGATTCGGTTTCATTGGTTCGATCGAGAAGCTGAATGAGATTGGATTTGAAAAGCTCGATGGCAGCCCTGTTGGGCTTCACCTTCAGGAAGGCTTTGTTTAATACCTGTTTGGGGTTGTATCTTTTTGATGAGATCATGTGATTCAGTTTCTCGGTGTTAAAGTTAGCAATAACAACTTGATTACAGCTCACTTTTGTCACGAGTTTTCAACTATCCTCTCCCCGGGCTGCTCCATCTCGTGCCCATTTTGTAACATTGCAAAAACAAAATGACACTTTGCGATCTTAGCTCCTTAGCGTCTTCGCGTGAAAAACAAATCCATAATATGAATAAACCACGAATTCTTAATCTGCTGCTCCTTGCCGGAGCCCTGGGATTGCTTTTGTGCCTGGCCGGTTGCAGCCACAACGACCATTTCATCACCGAACGTAAGTACCGCCGCCAGGTGCAGTCGGACTTCAGAGAGCGTGAGAAGCTGGCTGAAAACCGTGAGGAGGAGCTGTTCGGGGTATTCACCAAAGCGATGTCGCTGCAGGAGAAAGAGGCGATGCGTTTCCTGTACGCTTACATGCCGCTGGCCGATCTGGCCGAATACGACGGGACATTTTTTCTGCGCAATGTGCAGCACAGTCTTTTGACAATGAAAGAGATGCCCTGGGGAAACAAGATCCCCGGGGATATTTTCAGGCACTTTGTGCTGCCCATCCGTGTAAACAACGAGAACCTCGACTCGTCGCGGTGGATCTTTTATGAGGAGCTTAAAGACCGGGTAAAAACCCTTTCGATGACCGATGCGGCGCTGGAGGTGAACCACTGGTGCCACGAGAAGGTGACCTACAAGTCGACCGACGGAAGGACCTCCTCGCCCCTCAGCACCGTAAAAAATGCCTTTGGCAGATGTGGTGAGGAGTCGGTGTTTACGGTGGCAGCGCTGCGGTCGGTGGGCATCCCTGCACGTCAGGTGTATGTTCCCAGGTGGGCACACAGCGACGACAACCACGCCTGGGTGGAGGTGTGGGCCGATGGCACATGGCATTACCTGGGTGCCTGCGAGCCCGAACCGGTGCTGAACCGAGGATGGTTTACCGGTCCGGCCAGGCGCACCATGCTGGTGCACACCAGGGTTTTTGGCCGATATAACGGCGCCGAAGAGGTGGTGAAAAGTGAACGCGACTACGCCATCATCAACTCCACAGCCATCTATGCCGAAGTTACACAGCCTGTAGTTTCCGTGGTAGACGGGAACGGGAAGCCGGTAAAAGGGGCAACCGTGGATTTCGGGCTGTACAATTACGCCGAGTTTTACCCCATCGCCTCACTCACTACCAACAGGCACGGAGCATGCTCCATCACCATCGGCAAGGGTGATATCGTGCTGCATGCCTCGTTTGAGGGGCAATGCACCTGGAGCAAACACAACCTGCGCACCGATACCGCCATCACCCTCACTTTGGGCTCTTGCAGGCTTCCTGCAAAATCCGACATCTGGCACTTCGATGTTCCGGATGAGGTAACTGTGGAAGCGGATGCCCTTCCGGAACCGGTAAAACAGGCCCATCAGAAGCGTACCAGATACGAAGACTCGCTCAGGAACAGCTACACCGCCACCTTCCCCGATAAAAAGCAGCTGACAAAGATTGCCATTGAACTTAAGGCACCGGCCGACAGCGTGGTGAAATATCTGAGCATCAGCCAGGGAAACCACACGGAAATCCTGGCCTACCTGAAGGAGGCACTGAAAACGGATCCTGGCAAGGCATTCCCCCTGCTTTCGTGCCTCACCGACAAGGACATCCGGGATACGAAGGCAGAGACCCTGCTGGCGGTACTATCTGAACTGCCTGACTATAAAGGAGATGAGCAGTTTGTATCTTATGTTTTCTCACCAAAAGTGGATCTGGAGTTGTTGAAACCGCACAAAAAGCGCCTGCGGGATTTCTTTAAAAAAGAGGAGGGCATTTCAGGCGCAGAGAATCTGTTCGGCTGGATCCGGCATCATATTGCCGTGGACACCACCCCCTACTACAGCCGCATCCTGATGACGCCATCGGGTGTACACAGCCTGCAGGTCACCGATCCTGCCTCACGTGACATCTTTTTTGTGGCAGCATGCCGCAGCACAGGCATTGCTGCCCGCCTCGACCCTGCCACACGCATTCCGCAGGCTCTGATAAACGGTAACTGGAAGGACTTCAGCTTTGACCTTGGAAATGCAGCTCCTGATAAAACGTCAGGATACCTGGAACTCAGAATCCCCGAAGAGGCAGGAGATCCGGCGTACTTCGTCAGATTTACCATCGCCAAGCTGGAAGATGGAATTTTCAAAACCCTTGAATATCCTGAAAATCAACCTGTTTCTTCATTCACCTTCCCACTGGAGCTAAGGTCTGGCTCCTATGCACTCATCAGCAGCCTGCGGCAAGCCAACGGCGATGTGGATGCCATCAGGAGCTATTTCACCATCTTCCCCGACAGCCTCACGGTGGTGGATTTTCCGGTGCCGGTGCCTCAGGCCGTGGTTTACGGAGTATTTCCAACCCCGCTGTCGGGCAAACCCCTCCTTTTCCTGGCGCTGGAAGCTACCGGTGAACCTTCCCGGCATCTGCTGCAGGAACTGCAAAACAGCTTTAGCAATGCAAAATCCCGGCTGCCGGAGGTTTGGGTGATGTTTGCGGATCGTGAAACAGAGAAAGGGAAAACGCTGCTGAAGAAATACAAGCTGGAAGGAAAGGTTACACTGAAAGAATTCGATGAAGTTTTATTGCAGAAAATGAGGAATCTGCAACCCGGGAAACCGATGCCACTACCCGTTACTGCCGGTATCAACACAAAAAACGAGGTGGTTTTCCTGTCGGGTGGTTACCAGATCAACAGCATCGGAAGAGCAATGGAAATGCTGGAAACGGATATCGCTGAATAAAAAAACTCGTCGGGGTTTCAATGCATCAGAGTACCCGTTAAACTTTTATATCTTTGACCCTACCAAGGCTTTCCCATACAGTTGATGTGAGAACGCACCTAATGCGAATGATTAAGCCTGAATGAGCGTGTAATCTTAATAACAACCCCAAAAAAAAACAGGAGGTGTTTTATGACTTTGCTGTATTTAAATTCTGATAGCATGGGAACTGGTCCTGACGAGGAATTATCGAAAAAACTACTCATTATTTTTCTCGAAAAACTGGTTCTGTCCGATGTAAAAATCGACCTGATCGGATGTGTAAACAGTGCCGTATTTCTTACAACCCGGGAAGGGGCAGGTTTGGAACTGCTGAAAAAAATGGAACAAAAGGGCAGCCGGATTGCATCCTGCAAGACTTGCCTTGAGCATTACAACCTGATGGATTCATTAAAGATCGGAGAAATGGGTACGATGGATATGACTATCATGGTTATGAGTACGGCAGATAAAGTAATAACCCCCTGCTGAGAGTCATTTTATGGTTCCCGGAGAAGAAGCCTGAAACATCAATCGGGATTGTCAGAAGAACGTTTCAAACACAATGGATAAGGGTTTGAATCTTAATTGGGATAAAAAAAGGGCGCTCCAGAGTGGAACGCCCTAAATGTAATCATAGGTGCGGGTGTTAATTCTTAATACACCTCACGGCAGCTCCTGATTCTATGCTCCAAATGTCGCGATAAACCATCTGGAAAGCAGTTGACATCCCTCGAATCCACGACATCTCATCATTCTCAGAGGTACCGGTCCACCAGTAGCCATCATCACCGGCAAACATAAAAGAGCCATCCTTCAACCTGAAGCCACCCGGAAGAGCAGTAAAACCGGTGGCGTTGGTTCCGTTGCCCGATCCCCAACCGGTGGTATGCTTCAGTTGTCCCCCCTGATCGGTTCCACGCCAGGTTTTGTTGTTGGCATCGGTTTGGGTCATCCCCAGAAATTTCTCAAGTGTTTTCCAGTCATCATCGGAAGGAATCCGCCACCCCGAAGGGCACAGTTTTCCGGAGGCAACTGCTGGATAATTGTACAGAGCTCCATACTTTTCTTTGTAGGACTCATTTTTGTCGTACCACCCTTGTCCGGCGGTTAAGACCTCGCCTCAACTTCCGGTCAGAACAGGCCAGTCACCAATCGTGGTGCCATCGCTGAATTTGGTGGTTCTAAGGTTCTCAGCCATCCAGGTCTGGGTGCCAATCACCACAGTCTTGTAGCTGTTTCCTTCAATATCAGTTACAGGGTCACTTCCTCCATCCTCCTTCGCGCATGAGCCAAGAAGAAGAAGCAGGCTTCCTGTAGCTAACAAAATGACATTCAGAAATTTTCTTTTCATATATAGGGGTTTGGGGTTTCCTGCAAAACCGTTTTAGTTCAATTTGACGTGCAAAGTACGCATAAGTTTAATACGGTGAAATTTTTTTTCTATGTTTTTTCACCTGATTCAGTTTTTATTGATCTTTAGATTACTTTTGCTTACTGTACTGAGGTCAGAGGATTCTTAAACCTTAGTAGAGAGAACGGAACTGGTGTTTCATCCGGTCTTCAAAACCGGAAACAGACGGATAAAACCGGCTGTGGCAGGTTCGATTCCTGCTCTCTCTGCAGCATTATTGCTATGAAAAAGACATTGAATCGTTTATGAGTGAAATCAAGGGGGCTTACAAAAGCCTTCCAGGTGTGGATAAGCTGCTTGCATCCCCTGCAATGGCACCCTGTCTCCTGCGGTATGGCAGGGAGCTGATGACCTGGTGCATCAGACAAACCCTTGGCGACCTGCGCAAAAATCCTTCCCTCTCCCCCATCCTGTCCATTGAAGGCATTATTCAGACAGCCTCTGAACTCGCTTCTGAAACGTCAGGCGGACATCTGAAAAGGGTCCTGAATGCAACCGGCATCATTCTGCACACCAACCTGGGGCGCTCTCCTTTCAGTCGTGAGATGCTGACAGGTGCCTGCAAAGTGCTGGAGGGATACAACAACCTGGAGCTGGATCTGAATACCGGCAAACGGGGCAGCCGCAACATGCATGCCCGTAAAATGCTGAAATACATTACAGGAGCCGAAGATGTGCTGGTGGTAAACAATGCAGCTGCTGCAGTGATGCTCATACTTAGAGCCTTTTCCAAAAACCGCGATGTGGTGGTGTCGAGAGGAGAGCTGATTGAGATTGGCGGATCGTTCCGTATCCCCGAAATCATGGCTGCCTCCGACTGCAGGATGGTGGAGGTTGGAACCACCAACAAAACCCGCCTCAGCGACTTTGAAAAAGTGATACACAAAGACACTGGCCTGCTCTTCAAAGCCCATACTTCAAACTTCACCGTGAAGGGTTTTACCGAGGAGACTTCGCTGCAGGAACTGGCAACCCTGGGTAAAAAATACAAGGTGCCCTTTTTATATGACCTCGGCTCAGGAATGATCAGGCAACCCGGAATCACCGGGTTGGCGGGCGAGCCCACTGCCAGGGAAGCACTCGCTGCCGGCGCCGATCTGGTTTGCTTCAGTGGCGACAAGTTGTTTGGTGGTCCCCAGGCCGGCATCATCGCCGGACGTAAAAAGCTGATCGAAAAGCTTTCCAAAGAACCCATGCTCAGAGCATTGCGGGTTTGCAAAACCACCCTGGCTCTGCTGGAACAAGCCTGCTCGTGGTACCTGAATCCCGAAAAATTACATCGCGAGAATCCTGTATTTAAGGCCATGCACTGTGAGAAACAGGATTTGCTGACCAAAGCAGAAACCCTCTGCGCCAGCCTCAGCGAAAGGAAAATCCCCTGCAAGGTCGTTGCCTCTGCCGGTCAGGTCGGAGGAGGTTCTTTCCCTGAAACCACCATTCCGGGGTACGGAGTTATGCTAACCTCTGGCGATTCCAATAAAGAAAGGATGTTGTATGCCGGTAACATGTTCCGTCAGCTGCTGGCACAGCCCCTTCCGGTGCTCGGTGTGCTTCGCCAGGGAAGCCTGGTGCTGGATGTTCTGACGCTGGAAGATGCTGATCTGGAAGCTGTTTCAGCAGCTGTGGATCAATGCCACCGGATGGTAACAGAATAGCAATGGAAAAACATCTGATCATAGGGACGGCAGGACACATTGACCACGGCAAAACTTCGCTGGTGAAAATGCTTACCGGCATCGACTGCGACACCCACAAGGAGGAGAAACAGCGGGGCATCACCATCAACCTGGGATTTGCCTGGATTGAGCTGCCCGGAGGAAATACCGCAGGCATTATCGATGTGCCGGGGCATAAGGATTTCATCAGCACCATGATCGGAGGTGCCAGTGGCATCGATATGGTGCTGCTGGTGATTGCCGCCGACAGCGGCATTATGCCCCAAACCCGCGAACACCTGCAAATTATATCCGCCCTGGGAATAGACAAAGGGGTGGTAGCCCTCACCCGTACCGACCTGGTGGATGATGAGTTATTGGAGATGGCTGAGGCTGAAATATCGGACTTTCTGGAAGATACCCCGCTGAAAGGATCGGCGGTGGTGCGGGTTTCTTCGGTAACCGGCACCGGGAAAGGGGCTTTGCTGGAGGCACTGGCACAGATGGCTGCCGGTGTTGCCCCCAGAGATTCCGGACTGATGTTCCGGATGTTTATAGACAGGATTTTCACAGTTAAAGGATTTGGCAGTGTGGTTACCGGAACCGTCATCAACGGAAAACTGCAAACAGGCGATGAGGTTTTCCTGCTGCCCGGCAACGAACCCAGACTCAAAGTGCGATCGCTCGAAAGACACCACCAGGCTACCCGCACGGTGGTGGCGGGCGACAGGGCTGCCATCAATCTTACAGGCCTCCGGCGCGAGGTATTCGAGCGCGGCATGATCCTCTGCAGCAAACCTTTGGAACCCTGCACCCTCATCGATGCCACCATCACTCTTTTCCATGACAGAACCAGTCTGCCGGTATGGTTCAATGCTGTTTTTATTGCCGGTACCTACGAATGCCAGGCGAGAATCCACCTCCTGAACTGCGACAACCTTGCCGGTGGCGACGAGGCATTTGTGCAGATACACCTCAGCAAGCCTGCCATACTCTTCTCCAAAGACCGGTTCATCCTCAGAAATACCGCCGAAGACACCACCCTGGGTGGTGGCACTATCCTGGATACCAATCCGCTGCACCACAGGAAACGTACTCCTGCCCTCACGGAAGAACTTGTAAAGCTAAGCAGGGGAATTCTCGGAGCCAACAGTCTTCAGGAAATGATCCATCTGGAACTTAAAAAGGCATTCGCTCCCATGACTCCCGATGAGCTGGCCGAACAGCTGCATGTGCTGCCCGAAGAGATCCTGAAAGAAAAAGATGCCGGAAATGCAGGATACCTGGTGCATGCAAGCCCCCAAACCACCCTGTTTGTCAACGCCCATTGCGACTCGCGGCACCGCAGTGCCCTCCTGAAAGTCCTGAAAGCCCATCACGAAAAAAACCCCCTTTTTGCCGAAGGGTTGCAGGTAACCGAACTCACCGGAAAAACCGGACTGGCCAAACATCCCCATGGAAAAACCTTTACCCTTTGTCTGCTGGAAGCCTTACGTGAGGAAGGAAAAACCAATACCTGCGGCGACACCTGGATCCTTCAGGGGCATGTGCCCCGCGTAGATCTCAAAACCCTTGCAGATATCGACTGGCTGGAACAGGAAATTCTGAACTACGGCGACAATAAACCCTCACTGGCAGAACTCGAAGAAAAGGCTGCCCAGAAACGCATATCAAAACCACAGGTTAAAACCTACCTGGCGTGGCTGTCGTCGAAGGGAAAAATCAGCTATTGCCAGAGCGATTTTATCCATACCAGCCTCCTGGAAAAATACCGCAGCCATCTACTCGAGAAGCTATCATCCGCAGAACATGGAATTGACATCCAGGAATTTAAGGAGCTGATCCCCGGATCGAAGAAATTCAGGGCGATGCTGGTAGATTTTCTGGAAGCGGAGAAGTCCATCAGGCTCGTTTCCGGCGATGGAGTAGAAACCCGATTGTACATCAACAAAAAACAAACTGCCAATGAAAACAGTAAATGCACAGGGGATGCCATGCCCCATACCCCTGGTGATGACCCGAAAAGCGCTTGAAACCCTCGATGAAGGTGAGTCGCTGGAAATTATCCTCGACAGCGAAAATGCGAAGAACAATGTCACACGTTTCCTGCAGGACAACCACATGACCGTTGACACCATCCAGGAAGGGAAGGTATATACACTTACCGTTGAGAAACCCGGAGAAATAGCCGAAGGGTCTGTTCCTGAAGATTATTGCACAACGTAATTTATTGTTATTGATTATATTATGGCCAATTTTGATCTTTCTGAATATACTGCTTCGGGAGGCTGTTCTGCCAAACTCCCCGCTGCCGGCCTGGAAAAGGTGATGGCAGACCTCCCCTTTACGCCGCACAAAGACCTGCTGGTGGGCACCGACACCCACGACGATGCCGGGGTGCTGCGCATCAGCGATGATCTGGCATTAATCCAGACCACCGATTTCTTTCCGCCGGTATGTGCCGACCCCTTCACTTTCGGTAGCATCGCCGCAGCCAACGCCCTGAGCGATGTGTATGCCATGGGGGGCGAGGTGTTGTCGGTGC
>CAZJZF010000061.1:0-9236 GCA_964550385.1 uncultured Lentimicrobiaceae bacterium
TATTCCGGGAGATATTGAACGTGAATCGGAAGAACGGCTTATAAAAGATGGCATATTGCTGAATGACAAGGTTATGCAGGATCTGGAGTGGGTGCGTGGGGAGCTGGGATTGGTATAGGAGGCGCCGGTATAGGTACGATAAACAACCATTCACGATTTTCGTAATCGTAATCGATTAATTCGTGCTGATTCTTCGATCATAATCGAAATATTCGCGCTAATTTGTCGATGACAACTGCAAATCGATGCAATTTTTGGTATATGTGTCTGATTTCCTATGTTCCTTATGTGGTTAAGAAAACAAAGGAACAAGAGAAAAGATAGCCACAAAAGCTCAATGGATCCCCTTTATCCTGTCAATCATCCCCACCGGATCATCAGCTTTAAATACGGCATTGCCTGCCACCAGCACATCGGCACCTGCTTCGTGCAAATGGGGCGCATTCTGCTCGTTCACCCCGCCGTCGATTTCGATGAGCACATTCAACTCAGCTTCATCAATCATCCGGCGCAGGCTCCGGATCTTGCTATAGGTGGTTTCGATGAATGACTGGCCACCGTAACCGGGATTCACCGACATCAGCAGGATAAAATCAGCATAAGGCAATACAGGCTCCAGCACTGAAACAGGGGTGTGCGGATTGAGCACCACGCCCGCCTTCATTCCGAGCTCCCTGATCCTGAGCAGAGTGCGATGGAGATGGACAGCGCCTTCGTAATGTACCGACAGCAGATTTGCACCGGCTTTCCGGAAAACCTCCAGATATCGCTCCGGCTTCTCGATCATCAGGTGCACATCCAGCGGTTTCTTTGCAACTTTTGCCACTGCTTCAATCACCGGCATTCCGAATGATATGTTGGGGACAAAATGGCCATCCATGATATCCAGGTGAATCCAGTCGGCATGGCTGCGGTTGAGCATTTCTATATCACGGCCCAGGTTGAGGAAGTCGGCCGAGAGGATGGAGGGGGCGATCATTACCGGTTGCTTCATGGCTGGTGTATTGGGTTGTTCCAACGGTGAGGTAAAAGTACAGCGAAATCGGGACACAAAAAAGCCGGCAGTAAAAACGAGGCCGGCTTGTGGTTATATTTTTCATTCGGGCTTATCCCAGATAGGTTTTCAGGATCTTGCTGCGGGAGGTATGTTTAAGCCTTCTGATCGCTTTCTCCTTGATTTGCCGTACCCTTTCGCGGGTGAGGTCGAACTTTTCGCCGATCTCTTCGAGGGTCATTGGATGATGGCCGTCGAGGCCGAAGTAGAGTTTCACCACATCGGCTTCACGCGGGGTGAGGGTAGCGATGGCGCGGTTGATCTCCTTGCGCAGCGATTCGTAGATGAGTCCGGTTTCGGGGGTAGGCCCTTCGTTGCGGATCACATCGTACATGGTGGTTTCCTCATCCTGAATCAGCGGAGCGTCCATGGACACGTGGCGGCCGGAGTTCTTGAGCGACTCTTTTACCTCATTCTCAGGGATATCAAGCAGATCGGCGATCTCTTCGTGGTTGGGGGCACGCTCGTGCTCCTGCTCCAGTTGGGCGTATGCCTTGTTGATCTTGTTGATCGATCCGATTTTGTTGAGCGGTAGCCTTACGATCCTCGACTGCTCGGCCAGAGCCTGAAGGATCGACTGGCGGATCCACCATACGGCGTAGGAGATGAATTTAAATCCGCGGGTTTCGTCGAAGCGCTGGGCTGCTTTGATGAGCCCGAGGTTTCCTTCGTTGATCAGGTCGGGTATGCTGAGTCCCTGGTTCTGGTATTGCTTGCTCACCGAAACTACAAAGCGAAGGTTGGCCTTGGTGAGTTTCTCCAATGCCTTCTGGTCGCCCTGTTTGATCCGTTGTGCAAGCTCCACCTCCTCTTCGGCTGAGATCAGTTCCACCCTGCCGATCTCCTGGAGGTATTTATCGAGGGATGCGGTTTCGCGGTTGGTAACCTGTTTGGTAATTTTTAACTGTCTCATCTATAGGGAAAAATTTCGTTACGGTTTTTCAATGGCCTTACGCAGGAATTACCTTTTACGCACAAAGGGTTTAATTGTTACGATATCCGCCTTCCTGCTGCGGCCTCGGGATAAGGGCCTTGCGTGAAAGCTTCAGCTTGCCCGACTTGGTGTCGATGTCGATGAGCTTCACTTCGATCTTTTCACCGCTCTTCAGCACATCTTCTACCCTCTCGATCCGTTTCCAGTCGATTTCGGAGATATGGAGCAGCCCTTCCTTGCCGGGCATGATTTCGATGAAGGCGCCGAACTGCACGATATTTTTCACGGTTCCCATGTACACTTCGCCAATCTCCGGAACAGCCACGATAGCCCTGATCCTGCTTTTGGCCGCTTCGATCCCCTCCCGGTTGTCGGAAGCGATGTCGATCACGCCAAAGTCGCCCACCTCTTCGATAACAATAACGGTATTGGTTTCCCGCTGCATCTCCTGAATGATCTTGCCACCCGGGCCGATGATGGCGCCGATGAATTCCTTGGGAATCGAGATCTTCTCGATTCTGGGTACGTGCGGTTTATAGTCTTCTCGCGGTTGGGCGAGGGTTTCGTTCATCACCCCCAGGATGTGCATCCTGCCTCTTTTGGCTTGTTCAAGTGCCTGGCTAAGAACTTCGTAGGAGAGGCCATCCACCTTAATATCCATCTGGCAGGCGGTAACGCCATCTACGGTGCCTGTAACTTTAAAATCCATATCACCCAGGTGGTCTTCATCGCCCAGAATATCAGAAAGGACGGCAAAGTTGCCGGTTTTGGGGTCGGAGATGAGCCCCATGGCAATTCCGGAAACCGGTTTGGGGATTTGCACCCCGGCATCCATCAGTGCCAGAGAACCGGCACATACGGTAGCCATTGAGGACGAGCCGTTTGACTCGAGAATATCGGAAACGATGCGAATGGTATAGGGGTTGATTTCACCCTGAGGAATCATGGGCTTCAGAGCACGGAGTGCCAGGTTTCCATGGCCGATCTCGCGGCGGCTGGTGAAGCTCCTTTTGATCTCGCCGGTGCTGAACCCGGGAAAGTTGTAATGCAGGATAAAGTTGATTTTGCCATCGATCACGGCACCGTCGATTACCTGTTCGTTGAGTTTGGTACCGAGAGTAACGGTGGTCAGCGACTGGGTTTCACCACGGGTAAAAACGGCAGATCCGTGAGCAGCAGGGAGGTAATCCACTTCTGCCCAGATGGGTCTGATCTCATCGAGCAAACGGCCGTCGAGGCGTTTTCTTTCCTTCAGAACAAAGGAACGGACAGCCTCTTTTTCGATATCGTGATAGTACTTTTTGATGAGGGAAGACTTTTCGGCAGCATAGTCAGGCTCGAGGGCAGCCACAAACTCTTCAACCACTGCCGAGAATTTGTCTCTTCTTTCGTGCTTCGAAACCGTACACTGTGCGGCAACGGCATAGGCTTTGTCGAACAATTCCTTCCACATCCGCTCTTTCAGCTCAACATCGTTGCTCTCATGACAGTAGGTGCGTTTTCCGTTATAACCGGGAAGCATCGCAACCAGATCGAGCTGTGCCTGACACTGGATTTTGATGGCATCGTGTGCCACCTTGAGCGCTTCGATCATGGCATCTTCCGACACCTCTTTCATCTCTCCCTCTACCATCATGATATTTTCTGCCGTGGCAGCTACTATCAGGTCGAGGTCGGCCAGGGGAATGTCGGCCAGTGGGGGATTTATGCAGAATTGTCCGTTGATGCGGGCAACCCTCACTTCTGATATCGGGCCCTGGAAAGGAATATCAGAAATGGTAAGGGCAGCAGAGGCTGCCAGTGCTGCCAATGCGTCGGGAGCATCTTTTTTATCTGACGAAATCAGGGAAATAATCACCTGGGTTTCAGCGTGATAATCATCGGGGAACAAAGGGCGCAGCGCCCTGTCTACCAGTCGTGAAATCAGAATTTCGTATTCCGACGGACGGGCTTCACGTTTGAAGAACCCTCCCGGAAAACGTCCGGCGGCAGCGTATTTTTCCTGGTAATCAACGGAAAGTGGCATGAAATCAACGTTCTCGGCTGCGTTTTGTGCCGATACCACGGTAGCCAGCAACATGGTGTTGCCCTGGCGAACCACTACAGATCCGTCGGCCTGCTTGGCCAGTTTGCCGGTTTCGATCGAAATCTCGCGGCCGTCACCCAGATCAAATTTCTTGATATATGATGGAATAGTCATAGTAATAATCGTTTAAGGTTTGTGGAGAATAACTCCGGTTTATATGCCAAAAAAAGGCAATTGTCGCAATTGCCTTTTTATTGATTTTCAGGAAAGAAAGGGTTACTTCCTGAGGTTCAAAGTCTTGATAATAGCCCTGTAACGCTCAATATCGATTTCCTTCAGATAGTCGAGCATCCTTCTGCGCTTTCCTACCAGTTTGATCAGGGAGCGTTCAGTGGCCACATCCTTGCGGTTTGCCTTGAGGTGCTCGGTGAGGTGTTTGATCCTGAAAGTGAACATAGCCACCTGTCCTTCCGGGGACCCGGTGTCAAACTCAGATTTCCCGAACTCGGTAAAAAACTCTCTCTTCTTTTCAGCTGTTAAATACATATCTTTGTCGTTTGATACTGGAAATATTTTCCGTTTTTGGGACTGCAAAAATAGATATTTTTTCAACACGTCAAATCGTTCCACATAATTATTGTGTAAAATTTTTCAGATGGCGAACATAATCGTTACCGGTGTATCTACCGGAATCGGGCTGGAACTGTGCCGCTATTTTCTCCTAACAGGCGAGCATACGGTGGCAGGGATCTCCCGAAACAGTATTGTTCCGATGGGCATCGAAGAGATGCGACCACACAAGGGGGCAAGATATCTGCATCACACCATGGACATTACCCAACCCACCGAACTGGCCGCCTTTCGGAATTGGCTGCAGCGTGAAAAGCTTACACCCGATGTGCTGATCAACAACGCCGGTATGATGCTGCACAAACCTTTTGCAGAGATTACCCCTGAGGAGGCCGACAGGGTACTTGAAGTGAATTTCAAAGCCCCTTTCATGCTGATGCAGACTATTTTGCCTTTGATGGAAAGCGGTGGACATATCGTTAATATCACCAGCATGGGAGGGGTAATGGGCAGCGTGAAGTTTCCGGGGTTAAGCCTCTACAGTGCTTCCAAAGGGGCGTTGTCTGTGCTCACCGAGGCGCTGGCAGAGGAGCTCAGAGAGACCGGCATCAGGGTAAATGCCCTGGCTTTGGGAGCCGTACAAACCGGCATGCTGGAACAAACCTTTCCGGGATACAAAGCTCCCCTGAACCCTGAAGAGATGGCAGAATTCATCGGCGATTTTGCCCTGAAAGGACACCGGTATTTCAATGGTAAGGTATTGCAGGTAGCGACGACAACTCCGTAATTTAGTTATGAGTTATAAGTTATAAGTTATGAGTTATAAGTAAACCGGTGGCTAATCGCGGCCCCTGATTACAGAAGCTAAGAACGGTGGCTGAACACGGTGGCTGAGCGCGGTCCCTGAGCGTAGTCGAAGGGGAGTCGAAGCCACAGGAGTTATGAGTTATGAGTTGTTGTTAATTTTAAATTACTAATTTCTAATTTTTAATTTTTAATTGATCCAATGGATATAATAGAACATCCGGGAGTAGTAGTTAAGGAGAGAGAGGGGAAGGTACTGGTAAAAATCTTGCAGGTTTCAGCCTGTGCCGGATGCCATGCAAAAGGGGCTTGCAGCATGGCAGATATGGAGGAGAAAACCATTGAGATTGACAACTACGCAGGAATGCCTCTGAAACCGGGAGAACAGGTTACCCTGCAGATGGGAAAGGCCTCCGGGAACCGGGCCATACTGATGGGTTACCTTTATCCGTTTCTGCTGATGATGGTTGTGATGATTTCCGGAAGCTTTTTTATCCGCGAAGAAGGCATCCTGGCACTCGTTTCCGTAGGATCACTGATTCCGTATTTTATCATTCTATATCTGCAGCGCAACAGGTTCAGGAAGAAATTTGTGATTACCATAAAGCCTTGATAATCTAGTTGTTTTAGGATTGATTACCGGTTAAACAAGCCCCTTTGGGATTCATTTTCATAGTCCCGTTCCTGAAAAAATAGATTCTGGAACTGGTTCAAAGGTGTCAAAACACGTAATTCCGCAAAGATTTCAACATCAATGTGATAAACCTGCTTTTTCTTCAGGCCTTCGAGCCTTTGTGGCTGAAAAATAGTTTTTGATACCCTAATAAATATTTATAAATATTATAAACAGATCCTTATGATTTTCTATATCAATATATTATAAAACAACTAACTGAATCGCTTGTGTATCACTAATTAATCTATGTAATTGAATATGAACAATATCAGCACAATCATCAGGATAATTCAGTGTATATAAAATTGATGTTTCTTTTTACTTTTGCGACCATTAAGAAGCAAACAGGAAAGGAGATAACCCGTGAGCAACATTCTGGTATCTGCTGTGGTATCGCTGGGATCCATCGGTCTGGCGTCGGCAGTTATTTTATACTTTGTAGCGCAGAAATTCAAAGTCATTGAAGATCCGCGGATTGACGATGTGGAAGAGAAGCTTCCCGGTGCCAACTGTGGAGGTTGCGGCCTTGCAGGGTGCAGGGCTTTTGCAGAAGCTATGGTGAAGGGGGCCGATCAGGGTGACATTTCGGCATTCAACTGTCCGGCCGGTGGCAATGAAACCCTGGCGGCGATTGCACAGTTGCTGGGGATGGTAGCAGAAGCCAAAGAGCCTCAGATAGCGGTACTTCGCTGTTCAGGCACCCGTTCCAATGCACCGCAAAAGGTACGCTACGACGGACCGCAAACCTGCCAGTTTGCCCATGCGCTTTCATCCGGCGAATCGGGCTGTCCGAACGGGTGTCTGGGTCTTGGCGACTGCGTTGCCAGTTGCACGTTTGATGCGATGTATATGGACGAAGAGACCGGTCTTCCGGTCATCATCGAGGACAAATGTGTTGCATGTGGTGCCTGTGTAAAGGCTTGTCCGCGCACCATCATCGAGCTCCGCAACAAGGGGAAGAAAAGCAAAAGGATTTATGTAAGCTGCATCAACACTGAAAAAGGGGCACTTTCGCGGAAAAACTGCAAGGTGGCCTGCATCGGTTGCGGGAAGTGCGTAAAAATATGCCCGCACGATGCCATTACGATGGAGAACAACATCGCCTATATAGATTATGTAAAGTGCAAGCTATGCCGGAAATGCGTTCCGGAGTGCCCCACCACGGCCATTCTGGAACTCAATTTCCCGCCACGCAAAGAGAAAGAGACAGAGGCTGCCACAGCTGAGGCATAGTATCACACGATTTTCAAAACAAAAAAACAACAGGAGGAAAGCACTTGAAAACTTTCACCTTTACACTTGGGGGCATTCATCCGGAAGAGAACAAGATTTCGGAACAGATGCCCATAGAGAGTCTCGAAGCGGCCAGACAGCTTTTTGTGCCGGTAACCCAACACCTGGGTGCACCGGCGAAAGTGGTTGTTAACAAAGGGGATCAGGTGAAAACCGGTCAGCTCCTGGCCAAAGGGGAAGCCTTCATCTCGGCCAACATCCACTCACCTGCCACAGGCAAGGTGTCGAAAATCGATGTTCATCCCGACCAGAGCGGATACCGCAAAACCATGGTTGTGATTGATGTAGCCGACGAAGAAGAATGGGAAGCGGGGATAGACACCAGCACCAGGATACAACGAGAGATATCGCTGACCCGGCAGGAGATCATCCAGAAGATCAAGGACATGGGGATTGTAGGTCTCGGTGGAGCCACGTTTCCGACCCACATCAAGCTGATGATTCCTGACGGCAAGAAAGTAGAAACCCTTATTATCAACGGGGTGGAATGTGAACCGTATCTCACATCCGATCATCGTGTTATGCTGGAGCGTGCTGAGGAGATGCTGGTGGGTGTTCAGATTCTGATGAAAGGGCTTGGGGTAGATCGGGCGGTCATCGGCATCGAAAAGAATAAACCCGACGCCATTGCTCACCTGAGCACAATGGTTGCTGGTTTTCCGGGCATCGAAGTGGCTCCCCTCAAGGTAAAATACCCGCAGGGAGCTGAGAAACAGCTCATCAAATCGATTTTAAACCGCGAAGTACCTTCAGGAAGGCTTCCTCTGGATGTGGGGTGTGTGGTGAGCAATGCCGGCACTGCTTTGGCCGTATACGAAGCCGTACAGAAGAACAAGCCACTGATTGAGCGTGTGGTGACGGTAACCGGAAAGAGTGTAAAAAACCCCTGTAACCTGCTGGTGCGGATTGGCACACCGATCCAGGCACTGATCGAAAAGGCAGGCGGACTTCCGGAAGATACCGGCAAAATCATCAGCGGAGGCCCCATGATGGGCAAGGCGCTGAATACGCTGGAAGCACCGGTAACGAAAGGCACCTCCGGGATCCTGGTAATGCAGCAGGGCGAATCGCTGCGCAAGGAGGTGCAAAACTGCATCCGTTGTGCCAAATGCACCGAAGTGTGCCCCATGGGGCTGGAACCTTACCTGCTGGCGCAGGAAGCCAAACTGGAGAAATGGGATATGGCCGAGAAAGACCGTGTTATGGACTGCATCGAATGTGGTTCATGCCTCTTTACCTGCCCGTCGGGAAGGCCCCTGCTCGATTACATCCGCGTAGGCAAGAGCAAAGTGGGGAATATCATCAGAACAAGAAAGAACTAACCTCTGCACGATATGAGCTTATTCACATTATCGGGTTCACCGCATATCCAGACCGACCGCAGTGTCCGGGGCATTATGTTCGATGTGGTCATCGCCATGGTGCCTGCCCTGCTGGTTTCGCTCTGGTTTTTCGGACTGGGAGCCCTTAAAGTTACCATGGTGGCTGTGATCGCCTGTCTGTTTTTCGAGTGGCTGATCACCAAATATCTTCTGAAAGCCAAATCAACGGTGAGTGATGGCTCAGCCATCGTTACCGGCATCCTGCTGGCTTTCAACCTCCCGTCCAACCTCCCATCGTGGATGATCATCATCGGGGCGCTGGTATCCATCGGCATCGCCAAAATGTCATTTGGTGGCCTTGGGAAAAACCCGTTTAATCCGGCTCTGGTCGGACGTGTATTCCTGCTGATCTCCTTTCCGGTGGATATGACCAGCTGGCCGGTACCTCGAGTTGAAGGGTACATGAGCCTGGGCGGCATCACCGATGCCATCACAGGGCCTACCCCACTGGGACTTCTGAAAGCTTCCGACCGAGCTTTTTTACGACGCGATCGATC
>CAZJZF010000062.1:0-9198 GCA_964550385.1 uncultured Lentimicrobiaceae bacterium
CAGATGTCCGTCGTTGGTAAAGAGCAGCAGGCCTGTGGTGTTTTTGTCGAGGCGGCCAACCGGAAAGAGCCGTTCGGGACAGGCTTCCGCAATTAGGTCGATGACTGTGGCGCGTCCTTCAGGGTCATCGGCTGTGGTAATATATCCTTTGGGCTTGTTCAGAAGAATGTACCTCATTTTTTCGCCCTGGATGGGAACCCCCTTGTGTGCCACCACATCCCCCGGATCGATACGGGTACCCAGTGTGGTTACTACTTTTCCGTTTACGCTGATCTCACCAGCTTCCACCAGTTTGTCGGCCTCACGCCGGCTGCAGATGCCGGCATTGGCAATATACCGGTTGATACGGACACCTTCGGGATGGGGAGGAGGAGTGAACATCATCCCCGGTCCGAGCTTTTGGAGTTTTTCGGGAGATCTTTGAGGATATCTGGGGCGGTCGTTTCCTCTGTCATCACGCCGGTAGGGGCCTGTCGAACCCGTCTCTCTGGATTGCCAGGGACTGCGCGGTGTACCTCGGTACCCCTCTGACTCATTACCACGGTTGTATCCCGGCCTGGATTGGGAACCACGATAATCATCATTTTGATTACCACGATTATAACCCGACCTCGTAGTGTCGCCTGAAGTTCTTTCCGGATGATAAGGCTTTTGCTCAGGGCGGTAAGGAGGTCGTCCGGCTCCCTGCCCGGTATTGTTCCACTCACGCCGGCCACTGTCGGGTCTGGGTGAAAAGCGTGGCGATTCCTGGCGGTGATCTGATGGCCGCTGAGAGCTTTCCTGCGAAGGTTTCCTGATGAGTACTTTTTTCCCTGATCCGGTATTTCTTTCTCCGGGTTTTCCTTCTTCCGGGCGTTTCCCTTTATCCGGAAAACGTTGGTCAACGTTCTTCCTGTCCATTTTCTTTGTGCTAAGGTTAAAAGTGTTGTTCAATATACCCAAGGGTATCCAGCGGGTGCAAAGATAAGCATAAAATCAATAAGTTAAATAATTGAAAAACAATTTGTTCAGAATAAAGTTCAAATGAGCTTTGCAATCCTGCCCTCCTTTAGATCATTGGGTAAAAGGCATCGCGGATGTGATGGATGAAATGCTGTTCTCCTTTGATGAGAATGGAAATGATATCAAATCTTACCGGCAGGTTGATTCCATATCGGACTACATAGGCATTGGCTGCTTTGATGAGGGTTTTCTGCTTCATGCGGTTGACGGAAATTTCCGGATCACCACCATAAAGACTGGTACGGGTTTTTACCTCGGCCACCACAATGGAATCCCCCTCCTGCGCTACCAGATCGAGTTCATAGTGGCCGATTCGCCAGTTGCGCTCAAGAATGTTAAAGCCCTGCTTTTTAAGATATTCTGCGGCGAACTCCTCGCCCTGTTTGCCGGTTTCATTGTGTGTTGCCATTGTTATTGATTTCTGTCATTTTTTCTTCGCTTCACTTCATTATACTTCATTCACTTTGCGTTTAAAAAGTTTATATGATCAGGATCCCAAAAAAGGAGAAAACATCAGAAAAAAACCAGATACCCAACCGCTTGACAAGCCATGGAGATTTTTGTATCTTTGCAGGATATTACTAAATGGATTTAGGTATGTACAGGAACCGGTCTGCAGGATCCTTTATGCTGATATGTATGGCTGTCTTCTTCTTTTGGGGACTGCCTGTATTCAGGATTGCTGCACTGGCTCCACCACCCCCACCCGACACGATTTGCAAAGGGGATACCGTCCAGTTGCTGGCGACAAACCCCTTGGCTACTTCCTATTCATGGACTCCCAATTACAACATCACCAGCACCACCATCCCCAACCCGAAAGCCTTTCCGGCCACCACAACTACCTATGTAGTAACCATCAACGGAATCACCAACAACCTGATTGTCAACGGAAATTTTTCTGCCGGAAACACCGGATTCACCTCGGCGTATACTTACACCACCAACCTCTGGCCCGAGGCCACCTATTGCGTGGGGAATAATCCCCAAACCTTCCATTCCAATTTTTCCCCTTGCGGCGACCACACCACAGGCACAGGCAACATGATGGTGGTGAACGCTGCCGGTACTCCCAATGTGGTGGTATGGCAGCAAACCGTGCCCGTTTTGCCCGGTGCCAATTATGTGTTTTCGTGCTGGCTTACCAGTGTGCATGCTTCGTCTCCGGCACAGCTGCAGTTTTTTGTAAACGGTGTGCAAATCGGGGCGGTCTTTGGAGCATCTGCCACTACCTGCCAGTGGAATATGTTTTTCAACACATGGTTTTCAGGTACTGCTACTTCAGCGGTTATCTCTATCCGTAACCAGAATACTGCCACCAGCGGCAACGACTTTGCTATTGACGACCTGTATTTTGCCCAGCTGGTTCAGATCATCGATTCCACAAAAATCGTTGTGGAAAATCCATCGGTGTATCTCGGGAATGACACAGCCATCTGCCCCTATGATTCAACCACCCTGAGTGCCGGTACAGGATATGCGCAGTACCTGTGGTCCAACAACGCCACAACCCCTTCTGTTACGGTAAATACCCCGGGAAGTTATTGGGTTAAGGTAACCACCCCAAATGGATGCAAGGCTGCAGACACCCTCATGGTAACCAATCTTCCGGCTCCTCAGATTGTTACCATCGGCGATACGGCCTGCATTGGTGATACTGCTCACCTCACTGCCCTGGCAGGACCCGGATGTACCTATCAATGGAACAACGGAACCAGCTCAACGGTAAATGCAGTTGCACCATCCACCACCACCACCTATCAGGTTCTGGTTACCGACAGTTTAGGCTGCAAGGATTCTGCCCAGGCAGTTGCGGTCATAAACCCCCTGCCCCAGATTACCATTTCCCCCGATACCACTATTTGCCTCGGAACCCAGGCAACTCTAACTGCCACCGGCGGACAGCAATACCAGTGGGCACCCACCGGTGCCGTAACCCCTTCCGTTCAGGTATCTCCCTCAACACCTTCGGAAACCTTTCACGTTACTGTTACCGATGCCAATGGATGCTCATCCACAGCGTCTGCAACGGTTGAAACGGTTCCCTATCCCACCGTTGATATCTCCACCGATTCCGACACCATTTGCAGAGGGGATATGGCAGAGCTTACTGCTTCAGGAGGCACCTCCTACATTTGGAGCACCGGGGCTTCGGCTCCTTCTATCCAGATAAACCCAACGGAAAGCACCCTATACACTGTTACCGTAAGTAATTCAGGGAATGGCACCGTATGTTCGCGTGATACCATGATCTTTCAGCAGGTGAAAAACTGCAATGTGCTGTATATCCCCAATGCCCTCAAACTTTCAGGTCCATACGCCATCTTTAAACCGGTTGGGGAATCTTTATATGCTGATTTCTACAGGTTTGCCATTTATAACCGGTTCGGACAACTCCTTTTCGAAACCGAAGATTTCAATGTAGGATGGGATGGTACTTTTGAAGGAAATTATGTTCCCGAAGGGGTCTATGTATATGATCTGGTCATCACCACCGGGCCTGATGAAACTTTCAGAAAACAGGGTTCTGTAACGGTAATCCGGTAGAGATACTTTCGGATTTTCGCTACATTTGCGGGCGTTTTTACAACGTTGTTTAATCCAATATTACCTTCCTGCTTTATGAAAAAGATATTGACCCATCCCATTCTGGATGTACCCCATCCTGAACAGGTTACCTTTAGTTTCAACGGACAGTCCATCACAGGCGATGAAGGTTTTACCATTGCAGCGGCGCTTCATCAGGCCGGCTTTCCGGTACACAGTCACAGCCTCGACAACCGTGAACGGAGCCTCGAATGCGGCATCGGCAAATGTGGCGCCTGCGAGATGCTCGTCGACGGGCAGATTAAGCGGATCTGCATTACCCGTGTAGATGGCGTAAAAGAGGTGGCTGAAATTCCCAAAACCCACACCCCAAAAGCGCGGCCGGTAAGGGCTGACATTCCTACCCGCATCTTCCGCACCCGTGTTGCCATCATCGGCGCAGGGCCCGCAGGGCTTGCCGCTCGCGAGCTTCTGAACCAGCATGGGATCGACAATATCGTCATCGACAACAACGACAAAATTGGTGGCCAGTTTCTGATGCAAACCCACCAGTTTTTCTTCTTCGAGAAAGAGAAAAAATTTGGCGGAATGCGGGGTTTCGATATAGCCACCACCCTGGCCGGTGAAGATCACACGGGTATCTTCCTGAATGCAACCGTTTGGGACATTCTGGAAGGAAAACGCATAGCCATCAAGGATATCGTAACAGAAGAGATTTACTATGTTGTTGCAGAACATCTTGTGGTAGCTACTGGTGCTGTACCTTTTATGCCGGCTTTCGAAAACGACGACCTTCCCGGAGTGTACACCGCTGCTGTGGTGCAGAAGATGATGAACAACGAGTTCACATTGCTTGGAAAGAATATCCTGACGGTAGGTGCCGGCAACATCGGCTACCTCACCTCCTACCAGCTGATGCAGGCAGGTGCCAGGGTGAAGGCCATTGTAGAAGCCATGCCCCGCGAAGGGGGATTTCCGGTGCAGGCCAACCGCGTACGCAGGCTGGGAATCCCGGTTATGCTGTCGCACATTCTGGTGAAGGCGATCCCGAATGAAGACCACACCGGCATCATCGGAGCCATAGTAGCCGAATGTGAAAATTTCAAGCCCATCCCTGGTACCGAGAAGATGATCGACGGCATCGACGCCATCAACATCTGCACCGGACTGGTGCCCGACGACCAGTTGCTGATCAAGGGGAACGAGATATTTGGAAGAAATTGCTTCGGTGCCGGCGATGCCATCCGCATCGGAGAGGGAACCAGCGCCGTATTACGGGGCAAACAGGTAGCCTATGAAATCATCCAGGAGGTCGGTGCAAACTTCAACTACGACCAGTTCCTCGAAGTTTCCAAAGAGTATATCGACTCCCAGCAGCATCCGTTGCGAATCATCCAGGATCCTTACCTCCCTTCGGAAGAGCGGATGGAACAGAAGCCTTTTGTGGTGATCGACTGCCTTTACGGCTTTGCCTGTAACCCCTGTGCTTTTGCCTGTCCGCACGGTGCCATTACCAAAAGCTCCACCAGCACGGTACCTCAGATCGATTTCGAGAAATGCATCGGATGTATGGATTGTGTGTACCAATGCCCCGGCCTGGCCATTTTTGGGTATGCTCCCAAAAAGGATTGGTTTTACCTGCCGGTAGAATATGAAGTAGAAGAGAAATCTGAGGTTTGGCTGGTTGACAACAACGGGCAGAAACTGGGCGAAGGAGTTGTGGAGCGGGTGCTGCGAAAGCCCAATAAAACCCATATTGCAAGGGTTAAAGGCACCCAACTGGATACCGGAAATTATACCGATGTGCGCGGCTTCATTGTGAAAGAACAATATCCTGAGCCGATTGAACTGAAGCCGGCGCCAGAAGTGGAATCGAAGAGTTACATCTGCCATTGCGACGACGTGCGGCTGGATGAGATCCTTGACGTGGTAGGCGAGCGGCAGTTCATCAGCGTGGATGAGGTGAAGCATACCACCCGTTTGGGTATGGGTGCCTGCCGCGGCAAGCGGTGCATCAAACGCCTGAACCAGGTGATCAGGCCCTATGGGATCACCATGGTGGGAGATGCCACCCCGCGTGGACCGCTTTCGAACCAGCTGGCCATGGGTGAACTCTATCCCAAAACGGTAGCCGACCTTTACATCACCAACACCAAAGGGGAACCGGTGAAAAAGGTGGAGGTGAAAGCCCTGGTGGCAGGGGGTGGCATCGGAGGAAGCGCCCTTTTCCGCTATCTGGCAGAAAATCAATTCGAACCGGTCCTGATTAACTATGGCCGTGGAGCTTCCTGGCGCAACATCGCCGGTGGCAGACCCAATTTCAGTGTGCCGGAACTCTCTGATATTGCAAGGCACAATCTGGAAATTTTTAAAGAATTACAGACACTAAAGAACATCGACTTCCGCACCATCAACTATGTAACTTTCGCTCACAACGACGAGATGCACCGTGCGCTGGAGGCTTCCATGGCCTGGTCGGACGCCATCCTCATCGAACCGAAGGATTTCAGACAGAAGATATCGCCTTTCATCAATACCAACATGAAAACCTACCAGTCGGCTCTGGTAACCGAAAACTGCTGGCAGGCTACCCCCGGAAGGGTCATCGACCTCATCCGGCAGATCGGGAAAAAACATGGCGGAAAAATCGAAGAGGACTGCCGCATCATCCATGTTGAAAAACACATGGATCAATACAAAGTGCTGGTGCAGAACCACAACCGGGAATATATCGAATACCACACCCCGGTATTCATCAATGCACTGGGACCGGAGAGCGAGCAGTTTTCGAAGCAGCTGGGCATCGAAACCGGACTGTATCCTGTAAAGCATCAGGCATTTATCACACGCCGCCTCCCCTGGATGGGGATCAACGGTTCTCCCCTGCCCATGATCATCGACCGTCGTCGGTATAAAGGATTTACCGCCGTATATGGTCAGCAGCTTGCCGAAACGGGGCAGGTCATCGGATGTGCCTCTCCTGCCGTGGAGCCGATGGAAACCGATAAAAACCTTAAGATCAACAGCAAGGAGTTCATGGAGATTGTGTCAGAAGTGTTTGTAAACTGGCTTCCTGAGCTCTCAACGGTGGGTTTCCAGGCGGTTTGGTCGGGCTATTACGTGGAACCCAGAATGGTGATCGACCCCGAACACGGGCTGTTTGCCGGCCTGCGCGGACAAGGGTTCATGCTGGGACAGTATCTGGCAAAGGTGTATGTGGATGCCCTGAGTGGAAAGCCGGTGCCCTCCTGGTTCAGCCGCCTCAGTCTCAGTGGGGATGGGATGCCGGAGAAAGCGTTCAAATAATTAGAAATTAAATAATTAGAAATTAGAAATTAGAAATTGGTGTTTAACCCCGAAGGGTTGGGATTATTAAAGTTAGGAGGTTCTTACCCCCCCTCTCCTTGAGGAGAGGGGCTGGGGGTGAGGTGGTTTGTTGGGGAGGGGTTAGGGGTGGGGTTTTATGGCGGGTTGGGCCTGTGGTGCAAAACAGTGTGAAATTGACCAAATTGTATTACCTTTGGGTAAACATTACCCAACATGAAATCAATTCACCCGGCATTGAGAGCCATTTCTCTTCAAGCCATTATTTTGACTGTATTGCTTCTTACATCGTGTCAGAAATGCAGGACTTGCAAGTGTTGGTCGAATGGAACTGCCACAGAGGAGTCCTTTTGTGTAAAAAGCGTAGGCTTCAGCCAATCTGCAGATTTGATAGATGAATGGGAAAAGAACCTGGCCACTTCAGGGCTGTACGATTCGGTTAGGTGTTCAGATCACTGATTGAGCTTTTTGGTACTACTCTTCAGTGGATGAGGCTTCTTCTGCCATTTTCACAGCATTGTAGGCATTGAGCACACCGCCTGAGAGGCAGAGGTTTTTCATGCGGGTTTTCTTTTTGGAGCCGGGAATAACCACCCTCTTTTTGCCGTAAGGGGTTACCGATTTCATCAGGATTTCGCGCACCTGTTCCGGAGTAAGCTGGGGGTAGTACGACAGCAGAAGTGCTGCCACACCTGTTACCACCGGAGCGGCCACGCTGGTGCCATCGGAAGCCCCATACCCATTGCCGGGATCCAGGGTCATGATGTCTTCACCGGGAGCAAAGAGATCCACCGTGGTTTTGCCATAGTTGGAGAAGTTTGCAGGGAGCTTTTTCCCAATATGTTTTGTGCTGGCACTTACCTCAATCCAGTTGGAGGCGCGCGTTCCATCGTCCAGCAAAGGGGTGGGGAAATTGCCCGATTGGTCGTTGTCCTGCCCGTCGTTGCCCGAGGCGTGGATGATCAGCACTCCGTGTTGTTCAGCATATTTGATCGCATCATCCACCATCCACTTTTCGGGAGAAAACTCTTTGCCGAAGCTGCAGTTGATGATTTTTGCCCCGTGGTTTACTGCATACCGGATGCCCAGTGCAACATCCTTGTCCCGTTCATCGCCACCGGGCACAACCCTTACCAGCATAATCTCTACATTTTCCGCAATGCCATCGATACCCAAGCCGTTGGCACGCAGGGCAGCCACCAATCCCGCAACCGAGGTGCCATGGCCGGGGGTAGTGCCATCGAGATTGTGGTTGCCGTAAACGGTATCGAGTATGTCCAGAGGGTTATCTCCCGTTATCGACCGGGGGTTATGGTTTACATTCAGGTGCTTTTCCAGCTGATCCTGGTAGTGTTTCACACCCTCCTCAACATCCTGTGAAGTCAGTTCAATCTTATTGAATATCAGATACAACCTTTTGGCATTGAGCAGTTCCGGATTTTTGCTTTGTATTTTTTTCACCTCCTCTACGCCATAGGCATTCCCATTGAAATGCTCGTTGAGGGTAGCAGTGATGTCCTTAAAAATGGTTAAAAGCCGCTTCAGATCTTTCAACTCCTCGGTAGCTTCGTCGAAATCTTTTTCATAGGATGCCTTAACCTCCAGGTAAAGGGCATACTCCTTCTTATCCTTTTCAGGAACCTGTTCCTCCCGCATTCTTGCATATTTTTTATGCAGGTTTCGGTAAATGCGTGTTTTCTCCAGCGTTTCTCCGGCAATCACCTCCCCTTTGCCGTTGCCCAGAAAATTCCAGCCATGGATGTCGTCGATGTAGCCATTGCCATCGTTGTCGATGCCATCCCAGGGGATCTCACCGGGGTTAGTCCATAGGTTGGCTGCGATATCCACATGGGCGGTGTCGAGGCCGCTGTCGAGGATGGCAACCCGTACCTTTTGCGAAGGTTTGCCTTTAAGGAACTCGTTGGCTTTATGGAGGCTGATGCCCGCCACGTTGTCTGTGGCAGGATCCTGCAGGTACCACTGCTTCGACGTAAAGTCCTTAACGGCGGTATCGTTCTGTGCTGCAGCAATGCAGGAAAACCAGAGGAGTGCTGCCAGCAATACCAGGGGGTTCATTCGTTTATGCATCATAGGAATCATGTGTTAATGGGACTGTAAAAGTATAATCTTTCGTGAAAACAAAAGCATCAGAGGCTTCATAAAAATCTGCTTCCTAAAACAGGATTTTTATTACCTTTGCCCCGCATTGGCTCAGTAGTTCAGCTGGATAGAACGTCAGATTCCGGTTCTGAAGGTCGGGGGTTCGAATCCTCCCTGAGTCACAAAACAGCAAGAGTGTGAGTATTGAGCGTGAGCGAAATCTCA
>CAZJZF010000063.1:0-9146 GCA_964550385.1 uncultured Lentimicrobiaceae bacterium
TGGCCTGGCATGTCCCGGAACTTAACCTGCTGCTGCCGGTGGGAATCTCTTTTTATACTTTTCAAACCCTCAGCTACACGATCGAAGTGTACCGTGGTAATTATACCGCAGAGCGGCACCCGGGCTACTTTGCCCTGTACGTGACCTATTTTCCTCAACTTGTGGCAGGCCCCATTGAGCGCCCCGGAAAGCTGCTGCCCCAATTGCGGCAAAAACACTCCTGGAGCTATGAAAATACCACCGATGGCCTGAAACTGATGGCCTGGGGTTTTTTCAAAAAAATTGTCATCGCCGACAGAATTGCCGTATTTGTCGATCAGGTGTATGCTGACCCATCCGAATTCTATGGTTTGAATATGCTGATACCCACCATGTTGCTCCATATCAGAGTGTATTGCGATTTTTCAGCCTATTCCGATATCGCCATTGGTACCGCCCGCCTGATGGGAGTAAACCTTTCGGTGAATTTCGACCGCCCCATGTTTGCCACCTCTTTCAGAAGCTTCTGGCGAAAATGGCACATCACCCTTACCCGCTGGGTGATGGATTATCTTTTTAAACCACTGATTACCAGGGTAGATTATTGGGGAGTCGCAGGCCGTGTTTTTGCCATAATAGTATCCTTCAGCGTCATTGGATTATGGCACGGAGCCGCCTGGGGAATGGTCTTTTTTGGACTTCTCAACGGTTTGTTGGTGATCTCGGAATCGATTCACTGGCCATGGCAACGGTGGATGGATCGGCTGCTGCACCCCAGAGTAGTGAATTTCATCAACGGTGTGTTTGTTTTCGTGCTGATTTGTCTGACGGTGGTATGTTTTGGTGCAGGGTCACTTACCAAACTCTCACTGATCTACCACAACATCTTCAGCGCCCCCCTGGCTCCTTTGACCTTGCAGATGTTCAACGGGGATTTCTACAATATGCTGGTGCTGCTCGCGGCCATCGCAATGGTTGCCATAGTGGAGTTTGCCCAGAAAGACAAGCCCCTGATCTCCGACTGGATCAACCGGTTGCCCTGGTGGGGAAGATGGGGGTTTTATCTGCTGCTTATGTTACTGATCCTTAACTTCGGCATCTTTTCCAATAAGGCGTATATCTATTTTCAATTCTGATGAAAGGGACAATTCTCATAGGAAAATTGATGGCCGGGCTGATTCTGATCCTGGGAATGAGCTTTGGAATAAGGAGGGCTTTTGATCCGTCGTGGTATTATGGCAATGAAACCTTAGCCCACAAAATGCATCTGTATCTTCCTGTTCAAGATTCGTTCAGCACCATTTTTATAGGTTCCAGCACCATCTTTTATAACCTCGACCCGATACAGTTCGACAGCCTGATGCCACCGGAATGGCACATTAAAAGCTACAACCTTGCAGGCGGTGGTTCATTGCCACCAGAGACCTATCGGTTTGTGGAAGAGCTTATTGAAAGAAATCCGGGGAAGATCAGCAACATCATCCTGGAACTCCGGGATATCGGAATAGTATCTCCAAATCACCGCAATACTTTACGGAAGCGTTACTGGCTTTCACCCTACTGGTATAGATTGGTTCTGAAATCCCAGCAGCAATCAGGACTTCCTCGGGAACTGCGGATCCGCACAGCCCTCTATACCACGGAATCTTTTATGGAGAGAACCTTTAACCTTGGTTATTTCAACGATTTGTATGGAAAAGACCAGGAGAGCGATCAGATATCGGAGGAGAGACTTAGTGATATTGTAGCAAATGGCAGGAACGGAATGCTGCCCGTGAGTGCTGAAAAGGAACAGATGCGGAAAGGCGAGTTTTATAAGGACACTTCCCGGTTGATGTTCATTGGCAATGCCTGCAAATCGTTTAAGCCTTTGCCGGATAAGTCGTTATCAGGCAAGGCACATCTGAGAGAGCTTGTCCGGCTTATGGATGTATGTACCCGTAACGGGATACATCTGGTATTTGTGCTCCACCCAAAAATGGAAAAAGTACAGGTAACTGAAACCATGGCTCTTGCAACGGGCTTGCCTGAAAACCATCTGGTGAACCTCACGGATCCAGACAAGTACCCCGAGCTGTATCTTGCAGAAAATTCTCTGAATTATAATCACTTCAACCGAAAAGGAACGTGTATTTTTACTGAATTGGCGGCAAGGGGCTTTATCGAAGCCCACCATGAATTTATCCATCAGAATATGAATGCAAAGCAGCGATAGCAATTATTAATGAGTAAATAGAAATTATTATGATTAGGACAAGAATGATTTGGGTTTTAGCAATGGTACTGGTGTTGTTTTCCTGTAAAGGGAAGAAAGAACAGAACCAGCAGGCAGAGGTTGTTGCTGCCGGGGAGACACTCAGTGAAGAGCAGATGATTTACATCCAGACACTCACTTCTCTGGATTGTGAGATCTACACGCGCATAACGGAAGTTTTACTGAAATCTCCTGATGCACAAAAAGATAGTGTTATCAGGAGATTGCGTACGAAGCGGATAGAATTGCTGGGCGGGGTTACTACTGTGTTTCCCGATTCGATGGCAATGGCCCGATTCAGGGATGAGCTCGACCGTATTCATAATTCCGAAGACTTTTGCCCCGCATTAAAAAGTATGCAAAAAGATTCGCTGGGAGCGGCAGCCTCTTCCAAAGAGTTGAATATCAACGAGGATGCCCGAAAGCTGGCAGTACTCAACTGCAGAATTCTTGCGGCAGATACCGATCTGAAAAACCGGGCCGGAAACAAACGGGCTTCAGAAGCATTGAAAAAGCTCCGGGCAGAGAAACGGATGCTGATGTCAGCGCTGGTAGCTGCCTATGGGCCTGAAATATTGAATGACAAGTCATTCAGGGCAAGTGTAAATGCAGTGCAGGATTCAGATTGCAATTATTCAGAGAGAGTTTCTGTCAACAGGTAAAAAAAGGTTTACTTTGCCACCCCAAAAGGGGCTCGTTATGAAAATAGCCATATTGGCCGATCCTGTTGATAACCAGTCAGCCGGGGTGCATACCTTCACCCGGGAGATGATCATATCTCTTCTCAGAAACGACAAAGAGAATGAATATCTGCTGTTTCGCCGCAAACGGACTCCCAATTTTGAGGGAGCCCGGAATGTGGTCGTTCCCAGACTTCGCTGGACCATCGTTTTTCCGGCGTTAAGGTTGTTTCTGATTTTCGGCCGGATTGCACGTCACATGAAAGTGAATGTGGTGGTAGAACCTGCCCATTTTGGCCCCTTTTTTATGCCCAGAAGGGTAAAACGGGTTACAGTAATCCACGACCTCTCCCCGCTGAAGTTCCCGGAACACCACCGCTGGCACAGTCAGCTGTTACAGGGATTGTTCCTGCGGAGGATTATGAAGAAAGCGGATCTCATCATTACCAATTCGGAAAATTCCCGCCAGGATATCATCCGTTTCTTCCCTTTCACCGAAGAGCGGGTTGAAAAAATCTATCTGGGTTACGACGATTCCTTCAAGCCGGACATCCGTCCGGAGGTTCTGGAAAAGTACGGGATAAAGGTTCCCTACTTCTTGTTTGTGAGCACTATTGAACCCAGAAAAAACCTTTCACTGCTGCTGAATGCCTATCATAGGTTCCGTATGAACAGCAATAAAACGGTTCAGTTGGTGATAGTGGGTGGACGGGGATGGAAATGCCGGCATCTTTATCACGAGATTGAGCAGCACCACTTTCGTTCTGATATCATTTTACCGGGGTATGTTCCGAAAGAGGACCTTCCAGCCTTCTATTCGCAAACCATGGCATTTGTATACCCTTCCTATTACGAGGGATTTGGCTTGCCTGTGCTGGAAGCGATGGCCTGTGGTGCACCCTGCCTTGTAAGCAATGTTTCCTCACTTCCAGAGGTTGCAGGCAGAGCATCTTTGATGTTCAATCCATTTGATGTTTCTGATCTTACCGACCAATTGGAGGCTATCTCATCTGATCCTGCTCTGCGTATTGAGCTGGCAGCCAAATCCATCAAACAGGCAGCCCGGTTCTCATGGGATAATTTTGCTGAAGAATTCCTCGAGATCCTTAGAAGACATAAAATGATCACATGAACCGGCGCTCAGAGGGTGTGCTTTTTGTGCTCGAGCATTTCTATCCCTACCTTGGGGGGGTTGAGACGTTGTTTTTTCATCTGGCACGCTCCCTGGCCGGAAAAGGAATTCCCGTTACAGTAATCACCACGCGTCATCTCAGAGAGTTGCCTCATAAGGAGGTGGTGCATGGAGTCACCATTCGCCGACTATCCACCGGGAATCGTTATTTTTTCTCCCTGCTGGCAATCCCCGCTGCGGTGAAGTATGCCAGACGTGCCGCTTTGATCCACACTTCAACGTATAATGCCTGCATACCTGCCTGGGTTGCCGGTTTGATGTCTCACACAAAAGTTATCCTTACAGTTCATGAGGTATGGGACTCCCTGTGGCAGTCATTCCCATGGATCTCTTCATTCTCGGCTTTTTTTCACCGAAGGTTCGAAAGGCTTGTTCTCGGACTTCCTTATGCCAGGTGTATTGCCGTTTCCGATGCCACGGCAGAAGCAATGAAGGCTTTTGGGATCCCTGCAGAAAAGATCACCCTGATTAAAAACGGCGTGGACTACGAAACGCTGGAAGTCTTTGCTGCAGGCCACCCCGATGAGGATACTGCCTCCGCCAGCTCACCCCGCTTTATATATTATGGACGTCTGGGCCATTCAAAAGGGCTCGATTTGCTGGTGGAGGCGGGCAGACAATACTTTTCCCGCAGGCCTGATGCCACCGTGGAGCTCATTATTCCCCGAAAACCTGCCCGGTTCAGGCGCAGACTGGAGGCTGCTCTGGCTGCATCGGGATATCAGGGAAATTTTGTTGTGGTCTCCAGTTTGCCGGCTGCTGAGCTGTTCCAACGGATCAGGCATTCCACTGCGGTGCTGATCCCTTCCTACAATGAAGGTTTCTCCTATGTAGCTGCAGAGTGTACCGCTCTGGGGGTTCCCCTGATCATAAGCGGCAAGGGGGCTTTACAGGAAACTGCCGGAGGACGTGTGGTGCAGATGGAGAACCTTACTGCGGAAGCGCTGTGTATTGCTATGCAGAAAGCGGAAAATGGGGAATTTGAACTCAGACCCCGGAACCGGTTTCCCCTAAGCCGGCAGGTGGAGGAGTACCTGTCGTTATACCGCTCTCTTGCAGCAGGGCAAGCTCCCTTCTGAGCTCTGACATTTCAAGCCGAAGCAGGCTGTGTTGCTGTACCATCACACGGGTACGATCAGACAGTTTTGAAAGGATCATGGAATACTGTATCAGGATGAGCAGCATCCCTACCAGCATAATGATGAAGAGGGCGGCCGGTGCATAGGCAACCCCAAGCAAACCCGATAACATCTCGAGCCCCTGTCGCCAGGCAGAGAAAATCAAAAAAACGATACTCACCCCAAGCCACAGCAGTGAGTATTCCTCTTTGAGGCTCTTGCGGCTGATGATCCTAAGGATGTATATCAGCAGCCCCAGGCTGAAAAGAATGGCTATGATCTGAAGGCGTGACATGGTAATTGGTGTTAAGTGTTAATACTTTGATTTTCTGAGAGCTGCCATACCCATCGAAAGCAGTACCTTGGCCATATAGTAAGGTCCTTTGTGCAGGGGAATGGAGGAAACACCCCCTTTACGCTCAAACATCTGGGAGAAGATCTCTTTGATTACAAACCCCCTGCGACCCATCAGGATTACCACCTCCGGTTCCGGGTAATCGGCCGGATAGTTTTTGGACAGATAGGTAAATGCCTTGCGGCTATATGCTCTGAATCCACTGGTGTGATCGGTAATTTTCTGGCGGGTAAGCAGATAACTGGTAAGCTGAAATACTCTGATGCCCATCCTTCTGAGGCTGGTAGAACGGAATCCGTCTTCAGAAACAGCATTAAAACGGCTGCCAATGGCAATATCGGCTTCGCCGGAAGCGATGAGTTGCACAAGTTTCCAAACATCCTCTGCATTGTGCTGCCCATCCGCATCAAACTGCAGTGCAATATCATACCCTTCATGGGTTGCCAGCTTGAAACCAGTCTGTACGCTGCCGCCAATTCCCAGATTGCAGGGGAGTGAAACCAACCGCACTCCGTCAAATCTGCGAGCTACGGCTTCCGTTGCATCCTTGGAAGCATCATTAACCACCAGCAGATCGAAATCCGGACAGTTTTTCCGGAGGCTCTCCAGCACTCCGCCCAGGGAGGCCTCTTCGTTGAAAGCAGGTATGATAATCAGCACCTTCATAAGTGCCATCAGGGTTTTGTGCAGTAGCGTTGTGCCAGTTTCATACAAGCTTCGTGTTGAAGAGTAGCTCCCCGCTGCCAGTCGGCACATGCATCATCTCTGCGCCCCGTATTCAGAAATGCTGAGCCTCGGTATTGCAGGGCATTCAGGTGGTCAGGATTGATTCTGAGAAGTTTTGAGTACCAGATGACAGCATCATTGAACTGATCTGTATTCATATAAGCACTTGCCAGATTGAACAACGCATCCTGGTTGGAAGGATCTTTCTGCACAGCTTCCTTCAGATCGCTGATAGCGGCAGAGTAGTCGCCGAGGTACACGTAGGCAATCCCTCTGTGGAACCAGGTTTGAGGTTCGGCAAGGCCAGTTTCGATGGCAGCGGTAAAATCGTTGGCTGCCCGCAGATAGTCCTGTTTACGGCTGTAGGCGATCCCCCGGTTAAGCAGCGCCAGGTGGCGGCTTTCGGGTGAGGTGCGCAGGATGGTATTGTAGTCGTTAATGGCCCCATCAAAATCACCGTTTACAAGCTTCAGGTTGCCGCGGTTGTTCAGCGTGGTAGGGTTCAGAGAGTCGATCTCCAGCGAACGGTTGTAATGTTCCAGGGCACCAATCCTGTCACCCCGCTGTTTCAGGCAATCTCCTACAGCCAGCCAGGCGCGGGTGTTGCCGGGAGCCTTCTGCAAAGCATCCTCCCAAAGGGTGCATGAGTCTTTCCAAACCCGGTTCCGGTTCACCGTGCCATATCCCAGCAGGCATAAATAGCCAACAGCTAAAACGATTGCCAGTTTCCTGTTGTGCTTCTGATACATCCATGCAAAGAAAAAGGCCATGATCAGGGCAAACCCTGCAACAGATAAATACATACGGTGCTCAAAAATCACATCCCGTATGGGGAATACGGTTGAGGTGACAGCCAGAGGCAGATAGAAAAGGGAAATGCCGAATGATACCAGCGGATTTTTTTTGCGCAGGGCAAAAGCAATGGCAATAAGGAATACATGTATCAAACTACTTAGGATAACCGGAAATTCGAACGGAGACGAAGCCGGTTTCCAACCATAGTCGGCCATTTGTTGAACTGGCAAAATGGCCAGCTGGATATATTTCAGAACGACCTTCATCTGTGTAGCAAAGTAGAGAAGCGGCTCCGGGGCTCCTTTTTCGGCCGGAATCAGCCCCAATACTGCCACCAGTATCCCTGCAGCCACCATCAGACCGGTGAGAAGGGCAAGAACCATATTCCTGCGGGAAATCCGGAGCGGAATGAAGAAGAAAAACTCTGCCGCTACAATCAGCAATGGCAGGGAGGCTGCTTCCTGTTTGCTCAGGAGGGCTGCAAACCAGGCGGCTATAGCAAGGAAGAACAGCCCAACACTTTTTGCATTCCTTCGGATTGTATTTTTGGGCAATGTTCTGGCAACCAGATATAACCAAAGCGCTGTTAAGCAAAAAAGTGCAGATAGGGAGGTCATGCGCTGCACGATGTAGGTAACTGCCTGTGTTTGCAAAGGGTGCAGGGCAAAAATCAACGCAGTAAACAGGGCGATGTAGAGCGAATGTTTGCTGTAGGGTGATGATTGCAGGGCGGGAGTTCGGAAGAGGGTTTTCACCAGAAGAAATAGTACGATGGCAGCAAACAGATGAATCAGAATGTTGGTGTTATGATAGGGTGTTGGGTTCAGATCTTCGTTGTAATTCAGGGCGAATGTGAAGTAAGCCAGAGGCCTGTTGTTGGGATTAAGCCAGTAGGAGAGATCGCTGAAGCCTGAAAAATCGCGGATGTCCTGATTGTGCACAATGGCGTGGGTGTCGTCGAAATGAAAACTGTAATCACGGGTGTGCTGGTATGCCCCCCAGCAGGCGGCAGCAATCAACAGAACAGCAATCAGATTTCCTCCCGGCCAGCGTTTGACGGAATGAGACGGAGTGGTTGGTCTGGCGACAACCTTGTTTTTTGGAGTTGTTTTCATCACGGGGTCAAAAGTAAAAGATTTCATCGAGGGATCAACGCTATTGTAGCCGCTGAAAAAAACAACATTTAACTTCTTGCAATAACCTGTATCTTTGTGGTGCTTTACAATTAATCAAAGGATTACAGTTATGGGCTTACTTTCAGGCTTATTTGGCACCAAATCGGATAAGGACATCAAGTTGGTTATGCCGGTTGTTGATCAGATACATCAGGCATATGAAAAGATAAAAACACTTTCGAATGACGATCTCCGTGAAATGACGGTAACGTTCAGGCGAAGGATTAGGGAATATATTGCAGAGGAGGTTGGAAAGATTGAAGAGTTGCGGAGTCGAATTGCCGAAGATCCGGAGATGGATCCTGAGACCAAGGAGGTTCTGTGGAAAGAGGTGGATCAGCTTGAGAAGCGGAGAAAGGAGAAAACCGAGGAGATACTCAACGAAATCCTTCCGGAAGCTTTTTCGGTGATTAAGGATACAGCACGCCGGTTCAAGGAGAACGAAATTGTGGAGGTGTTTGCCAGCGATTTCGACAGGGATCTGGCTGCAACAATGGACAATGTTGAAATTCGGGGCACCAAAGCACTGTATCACAACAACTGGGTGGCTGGCGGCAATCGCATCACCTGGGATATGGTACACTACAATGTGCAGCTCATTGGAGGGATTGTGCTGCACCAGGGAAAAATTTCCGAGATGGCTACCGGTGAGGGGAAAACCCTTGTGGCCACCCTGCCCGTGTATCTCAATGCCCTGCCCGGCAAAGGGGTGCATATCGTTACGGTAAACGACTACCTGGCAAAGCGTGACTCGGAATGGATGGGGATGCTGTTCAGGTTCCATGGGTTACAGGTGGATTGCATCGACAAGCACGACCCCAACTCTGATGCACGCCGCAACGCCTATCTGGCCGATGTTACTTACGGCACCA
>CAZJZF010000064.1:0-9100 GCA_964550385.1 uncultured Lentimicrobiaceae bacterium
CCAATACTATAGGGGAGGTGATGGAATGCCACCATATACCGCAGATAAGAATAGCAGAAACTGAAAAGTACCCCCATGTCACCTTTTTCTTCTCGGGAGGCAGGGAAGAACCTTTTGAAGGTGAATCGCGCATCCTGATTCCCTCACCCCGTGATGTGGCAACCTATGATATGAAGCCTTCGATGAGTGCCAGGGAGATTACGGATGCCATTATACCTGAATTGGGCAAAGGAGAGGCAGGATTTATCTGCCTGAATTTTGCCAACGGAGATATGGTAGGGCATACCGGTGTTTACGAAGCCATCAGGGAGGCTGTAAAAACCGTTGATGAATGCGCCCGCCGGGTAGCAGAAGAGGGAGTGAAAAACGGATATGCGGTGATCATCACAGCCGACCATGGCAATGCCGATTATGCGCTGAACGAAGATGGCAGCCCCAATACCGCCCACTCACTGAACCTGGTTCCCTTCTACCTTTTAAATACCCCATTCAGGGAACTCAAAAACGGAAGGCTTGCCGATATCGCCCCCACAGCATTGACAATCATGGGCTTGCCGATTCCGGAAGGTATGGCCGGAGATGTACTTGTCATGGACTAAATCATCCCACGGGCTTTCATTTCAAGGTAGCGGTTTACAGAACTTACCGTGAGATCTTCGGGACGGGTAAGGATTACCTGTATACCATGGTGCCGCATCAGGATGGCCATTTGGTGTTTTTCTTCCGTCATCTCCCTCGCCAGCACAGATACATATACCTCTTCAACGGAGGAAGTGGCACTTACAGCTGCGTCACCCAGCGCCCGGTGCTCGAAGTTGACTACAATCAACAAGTGGCGGTGGCTTATTTTCCGAAGCACGGGAAGGGCGCGCTCCAGGGCATATTTGCTTTCAAAATTCGTAAACAGAAATATCATGCTCCGAACCGGTATCATCCGGGTCAGGGCTTCGTACAACAATTCATAGTCGGCTTCAAACGGCCTTGCCTTCTCGCGGTAAAGTGTTTCAAAAATCCGGCTCATCTGCCCTTTCCCATTACCGGCCCGCACCATCGATCCCATCCGGTCGGAGAAGGTAACCAACCCGGCCTTATCGTACTTTTGCAATGCCACATTCGACATCACCAGACTGGTATTAATGGCATGATCCATCAGTGTTACCCCCTGGTTTGGGAGCATCATCGGACGCGATTTGTCGATTACGGAATATATCTGCTGGGACTTTTCATCCTCGTAATGGTTCACCATCAACTGATTGTACCGGCTGGTTGCTTTCCAGTTGATGCAACGGATATCATCACCGTTCACATAGTTTTTGATGGTTTCGAATTCGTAGGAGTGCCCGATCTTCCGCAACTTTTTTATCCCGTTAAAGGTGGAGAGTTTCTCCATCGACCTGATTTCGAACTTCCGCATCTGGATCACTGAGGGGTAAACAGGGATCATGTTGTCAAGACTGAAAGGGAACCGCCGTGTGACAAGGCCTAACACCGAGGAAGCCACTATGATCACCCTGCCATACCAGTACTCACCCCTGGCAACGGGCCGCGTGGAATAATGCAGTTGGACCGTCTTTCCGGGGCGAAGTGACAACCTGAAAGAAAGATTTCTCTCCTGCAACTGTACCGGCAGTTCATCGTACAGAATAAGCTTATAACGAAACCATTGTGCCTTGTTCTCAATGGATATTTTTACCGGATTTTCATCGGCAAGTGACCACTTTCCCGTAGTTTTTCTCTCCACAAGAAATGGGTTTTTAATGCTGTAAAGGATCGCAATATCAGCAAGTAACAACATAACCACAGCTCCAAACAGTAGCCACGCCACCCAAAGCACCGGTTCAAGGAAAAATCCGGCGGCAAAAACCCCTGCCAGGATTCCGAGGAAAATAAACAACCGGTTTGCCAGGTTCAGGTTTTTCATCTGGGCACTTCGATCCTTGAAATGATTTCGCGGATGGTATCTTCAGAAGAGGCTCCTTCCATCTCTTTATCAGGGGAAAGGATGATACGATGGTTCAGAACGTGGATCATTACAAATCTGATGTCGTCGGGGGTAACAAAGTCCCTTCCGTTGATGGCGGCCATTGCTTTAGCCGATTTCATAACTGCCAGGGAAGCACGGGGGGAAGCTCCGAGGAAGAGATCCCTGTTGTTACGGGTTTCGAAAACGATTTTAGCGATATAATCCAGCAGTTCATCTCGAATGATTACTTTTTCGATCCATTCAGCGCATCGGGCAATTTCGATGGTTGAAATGACAGGATTTACTTCAGCAATGACCTTTTGAGAGAAGTCCTCTCTGAAACGTTGAAGTATGGCCATTTCTTCCTGCAAAGAAGGGTAGGTGGTTTTGATCCTGAACAGGAAGCGATCGAGCTGGGCTTCGGGGAGCTTATAGGTGCCTTCCTGCTCGATGGGGTTCTGGGTAGCCACGACCATGAAGGGCTCTTCCATCGGCCAGGTTTTTCCGTCCATGGTCACCTGGCGCTCCTCCATCACTTCAAACAGGGCAGCCTGGGTTTTGGCAGGAGCCCGGTTAATTTCGTCAATGAGCACAAGGTTTGAGAAGATAGGACCGCGGTTGAAGGTAAACTCCTCGGTTTTCATTCTGAAAACCATCGTACCCAGAATGTCGGCAGGCATCAGGTCGGGGGTGAACTGAATACGGGAAAAACCGGCCGACAAAGTTTTTGCCAGCATTCTGGCAGTTAGGGTTTTAGCGATGCCAGGTACCCCTTCAATGAGTACATGCCCCCGGGTAAATAAGGCGATCAGCATCAGGTCAATGGCATCATCCTGCCCTACAATCACTTTCTGAATTTCGTGCCTTGCCCTGTCGGCGAGTTCCCGGATGGAATCTACGGGAAGGGAATCTTGTCTTGTCTCCATACATCTATCTGGTTTGAGTATAAAAATAGTGCAACCTGTCGTGAAACTGAAGCAGATCGGCTGCTGTAAAATTCTCTTTCATTTCAAGAACCTTCAGGTCCCCCAGCAATCGATTCAGAAAAGGAAAGGTCAATCCGGTTTTTGCCACCAGTATGGCAGCTGCTTCATCCATATTTACATTTGCTCTTATGCCATACCGTCGGTTAAGGTGTCTGTAAAAGAGGCTGCGCTGTTTCAGGGCAAGACTCAGGTGGTCATTGCCATTCATGTACAAACGCCCCAGAGTTTTCACAAACTCCATGGTGTCATCGGTATTGGGTTCTGCCACCGGAACCGGCCGCTGGATTCTGCGGGATCTGAACAGAACAAAAAGGGCCGCCATCAGAATCAGCAGGTACCATGCCTCCCTAAGACCGCGGGAGGAAAGCACGAAGCCGAGCAGGCTGTCATTCAACCCTTCAGGAGTGTTACTGGCAGCACTTTGATGATCGCTTTTACTGTACTGATCAAAATAAATATCCTTCTCCTTTCCGATAAAACGGAAAACGGTTGAAGCATATTCATAACCCTCGGGGGTTATAAGGTAGTAATTGGAAAAGAAAAGGGGATTGGTATGGATGGTAAGTGTGCCGGCACCGATTTTCCATTCTCCCATGATGCACATTTCGTCATCCGGAATAGGGGTAGCGTAGTAGGCAGAAAACATCTGGTCAGGATTATCCTGCTCCTTATGGTACAGAAGGAAACCTTTGGCCGTAAAAGGATAGGTGCCTGTTTTGCAATAGGCAGGATTCAGAAAGCCATATTGAAATACAGCCGTATCATTTCCTAAACGGTATGGGAAAGTCCATTTCTTAGCGGGTGCTTCACCGGGAATCGTAGTTACCGCCTTATCATCATATATCACATTGAAGGTGCCTTCCCTGCACAAAGAATCCAAACCGAGGCTTGCTGCCAGTGGCTCAGGTATTCCGCTGACTGCCAGAAACAAATCGTTGCCGGCAGCCGCATAATCCATCAATGCTTCTACACCTTCTTCGGAATAGATCGGGGAGTGACCCACAAAAAGATAAACACCGTTTTTCTCTTTCTTGTCTGCAAAAAAATCCTGCAGTGGTTCTTTGATGCCTTTTAGTTCTCCGATTCCGCTGCGTTCTTCCATCAGCTTCTTCAACAGATAAAGGCTGTACGGCTCCTTCTTCAGAATACCTCTGGTTTCATAAAACGGATACCAGGCAAACTGTTTGGGCTGCTTACGCTGGTACTTCAAAAGCACATAGCCTCCTAATGCAATGAATGCCAATGTACAAAGTATGATAATAACCAGTGTAACCTTTTTCATGGTTTGCTATCGACCTGAAGATAAAAATGAGTTAAACGGTGCTACAATCCTGAGAAAATCCACCCTGTTCAGCTCCCTGTTTCCGAACCAGACAGCTTCCACCAACCGTGTGATTTCTTTGAAGGGGTCGTGCCATTCACTGCTATGCATTTCCTGAAGGTAGGCACGATTGGTTTTGTCTTGCTTTAGTTTCACTATCTCACGATCAGAAAAAGCGTATAATAATAGTTTGTGAAAGTATCTGACTGCCAAGCGGTAATCTTCGTTTCTCAGCGCTTCTTCGTATCGTTTTCCAAGAATCCCTTTCGGAAGATCCGGATCATGGTTCTGGATGATCCGGGAGGGGGCAGGTGCCTTTGCATTCCTTTTTTTTAAAAGCGACAGGTACATCCACAAGATCAATCCTGTGAGAAAAACAACCACTGCAACAATGACAATCTCCTTATGAAACCTGGCAGGCTTTGCCTTCGACCGGGGCTTGATGGTTTTAACCGGCTTTGGCATTTCGGTATAATCAAAATCTCTGCTCAGCTCCTGCCAACGATCACTGTCAAAGGGTTCTTTGGTTTTTGTATCTTCCACAGGTGGGTTGCCCTCAATTCCTGTTCGGGAAACAGCAGCCGGAAGAAATACTGCATTCAGCAGAACCAGCAGTAGTACCCATTTATGCTTCTGCCTTAAACCCATAGGCCCTCCTTTCTTCTCCCATCTTTCTGAACCAGTCGATCAATGAACTGGCAGATTCCATTTCATCCAAAGCGCCCTTTTTATAGGCAATACATATCAGCACAAAAGGGAACAGCAGCGATATTCCGGCAAATCCGGTAAGGAGAAGATAACCTACATAAAACATGGCAGGAGAAACCTGTCCGGGTGGAATATGCTGGGTAACAAACTCAATATAGATGTACATCACCGGAGTGGCAAAGATCATCATGATGAGAAAAGAGATAAAACCTGCTGACAGCAGCATCCACAAAACCCTGAAATAGTATTTCCGGGTCAGCCACCAGGCAGTTCTGACAGGTTTATCGGCATGCAGGAAAATATTGATAACCCATAGTAAAAGGAATGGGGCCTGCAGTATTAAAAGTCCCAGAGTAACCATTGGGTAACGGTTAAAGAAGAACGGGATGAAAGCCAGGATTACCATCCCGAAAACCTTCAGATAATTCAATACCCCATTGTTGCCGGATGGATGTGGAAGCAACCTGGAAAATGATGAGAGGGTGACACAGATGATCCAGGCCACAAGTCCTGTCATCAGCAGCATCAGCCAGGGAAATTCAAGGGGGTTAAACACCGCAAACAGGTCCCGCACGTATAGGAACGGGGTTGCGGGCACAAAACTCCTGAAACCGGGGAATCTGAAAACCGCATCCATGTTAGTACGATAGAGGGCAGCAAAAAGAACGATTAAAGCCACGCCTCCCGACAGGGAGATGGTGCTCAATTTCGACAGGTTTTGCCTTAAAAAGCTGAAGCTCTCCTTTATGATTGCCCCATTGGGAAGAATTCCGGTTCGGAGCCTGAATGGGTGATGGGGCGGAATCTTTTCAGGCGGGTAACCCCAGGAAGGTTTGGTCCGATGTTTTCTGAAGGGGAGCCAGACAAAATAGAACAGCATGAAAAAAAGTGACGATGCAATCATAAGAAGCCTGAGAAGCCACGGAGCATCCGTTAACCGGGTTATAAACCCCTCGATGAAACCGGCGATGATGAACAGAGGAACGGTACCCAGAAAGATTTTTATGGCTCTGTAAGCCGAAATCCTGAAGGAATCGCCCCGGGTATAGGCTCCCGGAAAAACGAGTCCCTGTCCCAGTGTAATACCTGCGGCACCTGCCAGTATGATGCTGGCAACCTCAATTGTGCCATGCTGCCAGATGGTGATGAGTGCATCGGCCAGTACACCCCGTTCATAAAAAAAATACTGAAAGGAACCTATCATCAATGCATTGAATATCAATACATATATTGCACCTATTCCTATCAGCAGACCCGAAATGAAAATAATGAAGGCAACTTTGATGTTGTTGAGGGTGATTCCTAAAAACATTCCGGTAGCATCGGGGTCTTTGTAAACAGCCATCGGATCCCCCTTTTGAATATTTCTTACGGTCATTTCCACATAGTCCTTTCCCAGGATCGTGGCTGTAAACTGGGGATCATAGGCCGAAATAAGCATCCCCATGGACATGGAAACGGCAAAAATCAGAAATGAAAGGATAAGTTGCCGTCGGGAGGAATAGATGACCCAGGGCAGTTCGTCGGCCCAGAAATTCCAGAAGCTTGTCCATCTGAAAATACGATTCCGGTTGACCCGGTTGTACACATACTGGGCAGTCCTGTTCAGGTATTGTCGGACGGTTCGGTGCGGGTAAAAGGTATGGGCATAGGAAAGATCTTCCGTGATTTCCACAAAAAGTCTGGTTATTTTTTCGGGGTCTTTTTGTCCGTCTCTGAGAATTTTCTCAAATTCGTCCCACTTTTCGCGGTTCTGGTGTATAAAACGGGTTTCCCTCATACTGGCTCGACTGGCACCGTAAAAGTATAAAAAACGGAACAATGGCAGTTATCGACATCACTACGACAAGAAAAATCACCATAACTTACGATCTGGCGGGTTTCTGGATCAGGGTAGGAGCATTTTCCATAGATTTTGCCATCATGTTTCTGTATTTTCTTGTTATGGGACTGATGGCAGCCTATGTGATAGATGAATTCTTTGATTCTGACCTGTTTGCCTGGCTTTTTATTTATCCTGAGTTATTCTTTTATTCTCTTGCTTTCGAAATGTTTAACAATGGTCAAACGCCGGGCAAAAGGATACTGCGGCTGAGGGTCGTACAGATCGAAGGGAGGCGGGCAGCTCCCCTTGATTTTTTTGTACGCTGGGCGTTCAGGGTGATTGACATCTGGGGTTCCCTGGGTACGGTTGCCTTGCTGCTGATCACCTCCAGCGACCGGAACCAGAGGTTGGGCGATTTGCTTTCGAACCTTGCCGTAATAAAAATAAAGGGAGCCGACCCCTATTTCCTGAAGAGGCTGGATCGTATGCAACAACCCGACCAGTACATTCCGGTCTATCCGCAGGTAACCCGGATGCAGGAAACGGATATGGTAATGATCAAAACGCTGCTCGACCGATTGCTGAGATACCCCAACGAAGGCCATTTTAAAGCACTGGATATTGCTTATGAAAAAATTACCACAATGCTGGAAATTCCCTCCAAACCCTATCCTGCTCATTATAAAGACAATCCGATACTCATGAGTGATGAAAGGAAGGAGCGGGTTCGCCTTTTACAACTTTTGTTGAAAGATTATATTATCCTAACACGTTAACGGTACCCAATCTTTGTTACCTTTGTAAGTTGCCGGTAAAACGGCCAAATTCCCCTGAAAAATGAAAACAGATACTATATATGCAAGTACCGGACAAACGTTGGGTGTTAAAGCCCCAGGGATTGGAGGAGGAGGTGGAGCACCTTTCCACCATCCTCAACATCGACAAAAACCTGGCTAATCTTTTGGTGCAGCGGGAAATCAGAACTTACGAAGAAGCCCGCGCCTTTTTTCGCCCGGATCTTAATGCACTGCACGACCCTTTCCTGATGAAGGATATGGACAAGGCAGTGGAACGTGTTCAGCAAGCCATAGCCCATGGTGAAAAAATCATGGTTTATGGCGATTATGATGTAGATGGCACCACAGCTGTGGCGCTGGTGTATTCCTACCTGAAAACGATCCACGATAAGCTTGGCTTCTACGTGCCAGACCGGTACAAGGAGGGTTATGGCATCTCCTACCTGGGCATAGACTATGCTGCCGAAAACGGATTCAGCCTGATTATAGCGCTGGACTGCGGTATCAAAGCCAACGAAAAGATTGAATATGCCAAAGAAAAAGGGGTTGATTTCATCATTTGCGACCATCACCTGCCGGGAGATGTTATCCCGGACGCTGTAGCAGTGCTCGACACCAAACGTCATGACTGTCCTTACCCGTTTAAGGGTTTGGCAGGTTGTGGGGTTGGTTTTAAGCTGATTCAGGCCATCTCATCCACCCGGGGCATCCCTTTTTCCGAAATAGAGAAATATCTCGACCTGGTGGTCATCAGCATTGCTTCCGACATTGTTCCGATTGTGGGAGAGAACAGGATTATGGCGTATCATGGCCTGAAACTTATCAACACAAAGCCCCGGAAAGGGATTGAGGCGATCCTCTCCTACACTCCTGTAAGGCAAAGCGAGAAACTATACAACCCGGTATATTTTACCCGCGAACTGAACGTCAGCGACCTGGTATTCCTGATTGGCCCCCGCATCAATGCTGCCGGACGGATCGGAGATGCCCGCAACTCGGTAGAACTACTGATTTGCGAGGATGCCGAATATGCGGTGACCCTTGGGAAGCAGATCGATAACTTCAACAAGGAGCGAAGGGAAAAGGACATGCAGGCTTTCGACGAAGCACTTGAGATGATAAAAGGGGACAAAGCGATTCAGCAAGCCAAGGCCACAGTGGTTTTTCATGAAGGGTGGTCGCAGGGGGTGCTGGGCATTGTGGCATCAAGGCTTACCGAAGTGCACTATAAACCTACCATCGTTCTTACCAAAAACAATGGCCTTTACACCGGTTCGGCCCGTTCGGTAAAGGGGTTTGATATCTATGAAGCCATCGACCATTGCAGCGACCTTCTGGAACATTTCGGCGGTCACACCTATGCAGCAGGGCTGTCGATGAAACCCGAAAACTTCAAGCCTTTCAAGAAGAAATTTACTGCCTACGTGGCTGAACATATTGCCGAAGAGATGCTAACACCGGAAATCGAGATTGACGCACAACTCGACCTGGGGCGAATCT
>CAZJZF010000065.1:0-8971 GCA_964550385.1 uncultured Lentimicrobiaceae bacterium
TCTGCATCGATTCTACCATCCGTATTTCATGGGGGTTTTCTGCCGATGGTATCAGCTTGTCGATGAGGGCGATCAACCCCATGCCAATAAAGAAGAACAGAACAGTGTATCCATACGCCCCTTTTTCCGACAACACCGCTTCAAGAGATATTCTTGCTTTTGCAAAAATCTCGATCATAGATACATAAATCATTACACCGGCAGAAAAACCGAGCGAGACCGAAAGGAACTTCGTGTTGGTACGGTTTGCAAAAAAAGCCAGGGCACTGCCAATGCCCGTTGATAACCCGGCAAACAAGGTAAGGCCAAAGGCAAACAGGAGGGTTGGTAAATCTGGTGTCATCGCAGGTATTATTTTGTTTTGTCCCTGAAACCCAGAAACCCCCTTTTTGTTTTTGGAAAATTTTTGTGCGCATCCGGATGCAGCAAAGCCAGTTCAGGATCGCCCGGGCTCAGAAGCTGCCACACCCGGCTCCAGCCGATGAACCCTCCAATGTTGCGATCATCGATAAACAAATCCACATCCAGTTTCCTGCTAAAGTTTTCATCAGCTACCTCACCGGGATAATTCTCGTTGATGGCGAAAAATTCCACACCGTTCATCTTACAGAATTCTACAGCTTCATCAAGGCTGCTTCCGAAACGGTAGGTCCACAGGATCAGTCGGTGCCCCTTCTTCTGTAGCTCTTTCAGGGTGGCAAAGGCAAAAAGCATCTCCCTGCCGATTTTAGGATAGTTGTTTTCGACAATGGTGCCGTCGAAATCCACGGCAATCTTCAATGAGTTTTCATACACCAGAACCATTGTCCAAAATTACATATTTTCCTGTCTGCCTTCATACAGGGTATTCGAAAAAATCAGAATTTACCAATTTTTCTTTGCAACTTGCGCCACAAATGGCTCAATAATGCCACAATCCCCTGTAATACCCCAACAGCGTAAATCGTACCTGGCTGCACTGGCCGCCATACTCCTGTGGTCGACCATTGCCGTGGCATTTAAAACCGCATTGCACTATATGGATCCATGGCAGCTGGTTTTTATTTCCAGCCTGGTTTCTTTCGTGTTCTTTCTGCTGGTGAATCTGCTTTCGGGGGGGATCAGGAAAGTGGTATCCGGCTCATCTGAACGAGAAATCGCCCGTTCAGCAGTACTGGGGGGATTGAACCCATTTCTGTATTACCTGGTACTGATACATGCCTATGACATGATTTCGGCACAAGAGGCAATGACCCTGAATTATATCTGGCCTCTGATGCTCGCATTACTTTCGGTACCGCTATTGAAACAAAGGCTGGGATCTTTTGCATTGCTTGCGATGCTGATCAGCTTTGGAGGGATTATCCTGATTGCCACCAGAGGGCAGTTTTCCACCTTTGCCTTGTCGGGGATGAAAGGGGATCTCCTGGCAGCCGGGTCTTCAGTGATCTGGGCGTTGTACTGGATCTTTAATCTGAAGGACGGTAGGAATATTCCGCAGAAAATGCAGTGGAATTTTTTCTTTGGAATGCTCTATTCTCTGGTAGCATGTTACATCTTCTCAAACCCGTTCCATATTTCATTCCATGGCTGGATGTCTGGCATTTACCTCGGATTGTTTGAAATGGGTGCTACCTTTTTGTTATGGCTTACCGCCCTGAAACTCTCCCGTAAAACGTACCTGGTAAGCCAGCTGATCTTCCTGGCCCCGTTTATCAGTCTCATCTGGATTAGAATTGTTTTGAGGGAACCCGTATTACCGGTTACGCTGATGGGACTTGTACTGATCGTTTCAGGGATTTTTCTGCTGCAGTGGTCGGAGCGAAGAAGGCAGAGGGTGAAGGTATAAATCACGAGATTTCACGACACGATTCCTGCCCGCAACTTTTTTTTTGGTAATATTGCATGCGAAGAAATGGGTATTGCATGGAGAACAGACCGATGGATGTATACCAGAGGATGATTGCCTCGAAGCGAAAGCAGTTTGCTGTGCTGGCCGATCCCGACAAGCTTGGGAATGAGGATGCCGGGCAGCTGGCAAAGCTTTGTGAGGAGGCTGATGTTGACTTCATATTTGCCGGAGGTAGCCTGGTGATGCAACACCGTATGGAAGATATGGTTAAACATCTTAAGCAGCACACCAGGATTCCCATCGTAATTTTCCCCGGAAATTCGCTCCAAATCACTTCCCGTGCCGATGCCATACTTTTTCTTTCACTGATTTCGGGCAGGAACCCTGAAATGCTTATCGGCAGGCACGTGGAGGCAGCTCCCATGCTTCAGCAAAGCGGCCTTGAGGTGATTCCCACAGGTTATATGCTGGTGGAAAGTGGCGCTCTCACTACTGCCTTGTACATGTCCAATTCCATCCCCATCCCACGCGCAAAACCCGATGTGGCAGCCTGCACGGCCCTCGCAGGGCAGATGCTGGGGTTGCGTTCCATCTACCTCGATGCTGGCTCCGGTGCTATGAACCCCGTACCCCCTGAGATGATTGCCGCAGTAAAAGCCCGGGTATCTGTTCCTGTAATCGTGGGGGGAGGTATCAGAACAGCCGATGACTGTTCCCGTGCCTGCCTTGGCGGTGCCGACATTGTGGTCATTGGCAATGCACTGGAATCTGATCCTTTTCGTACCAAAGAGTTCAGCCGTATAATTCATAATATCCCGCTGGGATAAGTTTTCTTTAGCTTTCGTTCATCCATAATCAAATCAATATGAAGCTTAAAACCTACATTCTCCTGGCATTCCTGCTGGCATTCCTTTCGCCGGCCTACATGCAGGGACAGAAACTCCTTACCATCGACGACCTCTCGAATCAGTCACTGATCCCTTTCCCGCTCCGAAACTTTCAGTGGCTTCCGGCATCAGAGAATTTTTCCTTCATCAAAGACAACGCCCTGATGATAGGGCAGCCCTCCGTAAAAGAGGATCGGGTGATGATGACCATGGAAAAACTGAATGAAATCCTTACGGAGGGGGGGTTGGGCAAGGTGCGCCGGTTCCCCGACGTTACCTGGTTAAGCGGTGAGATATTTCGTCTCAACATAGGAACCGCTGTGGTTACGATAAATGTAAGTTCCGGAAAAACCGACCGGGTGGCGGAAATTCCCCAGGGAGTTGACAATACAGAATACGGCCCCAATGGGCTTACTGTGGCTTATACGTTGAACGACAATGTATTCTTCAGTTCCAAAGAGAAAGTTCAACAGATAACCACCGACGGTGGAAATGGTATTGTGAATGGCCGTACGGTACACCGCAATGAATTCGGCATCAGCAACGGTTTGTTTTGGTCGCCCGATGGCAATCGGCTTGCCTTTTACCGGAAAGATGAATCTATGGTTACTCAATACCCATTGGTGAATATCGACAAACGCGTTGCAGAGGTGGAATACACCCGGTATCCAATGGCTGGAATGACCAGCGAGCAGGTTACACTCGGTGTATATGACCTTAATACAGGAAACACCATCTTTCTGAAAACAGGTGAACCTGCCGGACAGTACCTCACCAACATCACATGGTCGCCCGACGGAAATGCTATCTATATTGCCGTACTGAACCGGGGTCAGAATCACATGAAGCTGAACCGTTACAATGCCCTGACCGGGGATTTCGAACTTACGCTGTTCGAGGAACAAAGCGACTTCTATGTGGAACCGGAAAACGGCCCGTTGTTCCTTCCCAATAATCCTGCACAGTTTGTATGGCAGAGTGAACGAAATGGCTGGAATCACCTGTACCTGTACGATGTTTCAGGCAAGTTGATTAAAAGATTCACCTCGGGCAACTGGATGGTGACTTCTTTGGAAGGATTTGATAATACCGGAAACAACCTGTATTTCTACTCTACCGAGGTCTCCCCCCTCGAAAAGCATTTTTATCAGCTCGATGTGAAGAAAGAGAAGATCAGCAGGATTACCACTGTGCCGGGAAGCCATTCTGTGAAAAAAAGCCCCAATGGCAAATACTATTTCGACCAATACAGCAATTATACCGGCATTGTGCTGCAAACCGACCTGCTCGACAGCAAGGGGAAGGTGACCCGAACCCTGCTGGAAAATACAAATCCTCTGGAGGATTATCAGAAAGCCGAAATCCGCATCGACACCCTGACTGCGTCCGATGGCACACCGTTGTATTACCGGATGATTTTACCTCCGGGGTTTGATCCCTCCAAAAAGTACCCGGTATTCTATTACCTCTACGGCGGCCCCCATAACCAGCTGATATCCAATACATGGCTTGGAGGTGCCGGTTTGTTCCTTACTGCTATGGCACACCAGGGTTATATTGTCTTTTCCATCGATAACCGCGGCTCCGCCAACCGTGGATTTTAGTTTGAGAGTGCGATTCACCGGAAGATTGGAAAAATTGAATCGGAGGATCAGATGAAAGGTGTGGATTTTCTGAGGTCGCTACCTTATGTCGACAAAGACCGGATGGGTATCCACGGCTGGAGTTACGGCGGTTTTATGACCATTACGATGATGCAGAAATATCCGGGGGTTTTTAAAGCTGGTGTTGCCGGTGGACCGGTGATCGACTGGAAATATTATGAGGTGATGTATGGTGAGAGATATATGGATACGCCGGACGAAAATCCTATGGGATACAGGGAATCCAGCCTGATTCAGTCGCTTCCGAACCTTCAGGGCAGGCTTTTGGTTGTCCATGGTACCATGGACGATGTTGTGGTGTGGCAACATAGTCAGGCATACCTGAAAGAGAGCGTTGCCAATAAGAAACTGGTGGATTATTACATCTATCCGGGTCATGAACATAACGTCAGGGGAGCCGACAGGATCCATCTCTATCATAAGGTCGTTCAATACATGGCGGATCATTTGTAAAAGTTATGGCAAAAAGGGCACAGCTTGGTTATTCTGCTGTTTCTGACGCCGCCGTATTCGGTGTGGTGACGGAAATGCGGGACTACAAACTGGTTCATTTTGTAAATAAAATATTGCATTTCAGTCTGGTACGAATTCCCGACCTGACGATCGAAGCACCCCGACTGGAGGATCCCCTCCAATACCCATTCTTCTATTGGTTTGATACAGATAACCGTACCGGTTTCTCATTACTGGGAAATAGCAGCAACGGTTTTCCACTTCTTAGCTCCCTGCGGAACCTTGATTATGTGCTCATTTCCACAGGATTGCATTGGCGGTACAACCTCGATGGAACTGCCAGGTCACTGAGAACATTAGATGGAATAAGGATGGTGCAACGGCTGAACCTGAATACGGTGAATGACCTGGATCAGTTGATGCTCTCCGTTGAATTACACCTGCTGAAAGAATTACCTGAAAAAAAATTCCAATGGTCAATCATCTGATAATGATCCTGTTTTTTCTCCTGGCACCCGCCGGAATCCTCTGGCTCTGCAGGAAGGTTCCGTTTCTGCAGAAAATCGGAGCCATCGTATTAGCCTATATTCTGGGGTTTATCCTTGGGAATTCCGGCCTGATCGACCCATCTTTCAGCAAGATACAGCAAACTTTGTCGGAAGTGATGGTGATGCTCGCAATTCCTCTGCTGCTTTTCTCTCTCCAGATCCGCAGTTGGATCAGGGTTTCGGGCAAAACCTTTCTGGCGCTGCTGCTGGGCCTGTGTGCCCTTGTGGTTATGATCGTTTCGGGCCATGAAATCTTTGGAGGCCATGTGAATGAATCGTGGAAAGTGGCGGGAATGCTTACCGGGGTATATTCAGGCGGAACCCCAAACCTGGCTTCCATCAAAGAGGCTCTGCAGGTCAGCGAAGATACCTATATCCTCACCCATACTTACGATATCGCCCTCTCCACCCTGTATCTTTTTTTCCTGATTACCATCGGCAAGGTACTTTTCAGGCGGTTTTTACCCAGGTTTAAATCCCCCGATAAAGGTACCGGTAAGTTCGAGGAAATAGCTGATGTATCCGAAGACTATACCGGAATGTTCCGGAAAGGCACCTTATTCCCTTTGCTGGCAGCTATTGGACTATCGGTGTTGATACTGGCCTCCGGTTTTGGCCTGAGTACGATTGTGCCTGAAGAGTATTCAACGGTGGTTGCCATTCTTTCCATCACCACTTTTGGCATCCTGCTTTCGCTGATACCTTCTGTAAGCCGTATCCGGAAATCGTTCGAAACCGGAATGTATCTGATTCTGGTATTCAGCCTTGTGGTGGCCTCCCTTGCCGACTTCAGTAAATTCAATGTGGAGTCATTGAATCTGCTGTATTATGTTGCCTATGCAGTATTTGGCACCCTTATCCTGCACATACTCCTGGCCAGGATTTTCAGGGTGGATGCCGATACCACCATGATCACCTCAGTTTCGATGATTTTTTCCCCACCCTTCGTTCCATTGGCTGCCGGGGCTTTGAAAAACAAGGAGATCATCCTCTCAGGTTTGATCACCGGATTGATTGGCTATGCCATTGGCAATTATCTGGGGGTAACGATTGCTTTTCTACTGAAGTGACAACCGGATGATTTCTCTGAAAAGATCGACTCCTGTGCCGATGAGGTCATCAGGGAAATCGTAATCGGGCTGATGTAGCGATGCCATTCTATGGCCTGCCCCCAAACCAAAGAGAACTCCTGGAATATTTTGTGTGAAGTACCCGAAATCCTCTCCCCAGCCGAAGGGATTTTCTGCCTCAATCACTTTAAGCCCTGTTGCTGATGCAGCTTCTTTAACGATGTTGTTGAGATTGGGGTTGTTTTCGGTGGCAATAAAACGCTGGGTCCAGCCGAGGGTATAGTCTAATCCACATTGACCGGCTACCTTTTTTACCTGCTCCTCCGTAAATGCTTCCAGTTTTCTCAAATGGGCTTCATTGGTGGCACGCAGGGTGTAGTGCAGCTCGGCATCATCGGCCGAAACCCCATAAGCAATGCTCCCCAGCCTGATATATACCGGGGTGAACAACGCAAAGTCGGATTGTCCGGGGTGTCGGTTTTCTGCCCGTCGCAAGGTGCCGATGATCTCTGCAACGGCATTGGCAGGATTGTTTCCCCGCATCGGTTCTGCCGCATGTGCTTTCACCCCCTGCAGCTTTACAATGGTGCTGTTTACCGATGCTGTAAAGGTGCCATCCCTTACAATTACGTCTCCCTTGCGGTATCCCGGCAGGTTGTGAAGGGCAAAGATCAGATCAGGACGAATCTCTTTAAAGTGCTTATCATTCAATATTTTAACAGCTCCTGCCCCATTCTCTTCTGCCGGCTGGAACAACAGCACAACACTTCCCTGTTCAGGCCTGTGCCTGCCCAGTACCGATGCCACCCCACATAAAATCGCCATATGACCGTCGTGACCACACACGTGGGCAACCCCTTTCTTTGCCGAACGATAGGTAAAGTGATTCGATTCCTCAATGGGCAGGGCATCCAGTTCGCAACGGATCATGACCCGCTTTCCCGGGATTTTTCCTTCAAAAATAGCAGCTACCCCTTTGCCCCCCAGTCCCGTCAGAAGTCGGTCGGGTTTTTGTTCCGACAGAAAACGGTTAATGCGAATGGCCGTTTGAACCTCTTCGCCAGACAGTTCAGGATATTTATGCAGTTCCCTTCTGAGCTGGGTAAGCTCAACTTCTGAATAACCGTGCGTTGCTGCAGGCATAGGCTATGGTTTTTGATGTGCGATTTGCTTGTAGGTGCAATAGTAAGAAATTAACCAGCGAAAAGCAATACCAGTAACGTCATGAAAACCGCTCCATTGCATTTTTTGCTAATTTCGCAGGCTTATTATTCAACTTCGGGATTCACAACAAATTATGGATTACTATTTCAGAGAGATTGAAGCCAGATGGCAACAGTTCTGGCAGCAGGAGAAGACTTTTTCAGCCCACAATAGTTCCTCCGCACCCAAGTATTATGTGCTTGATATGTTTCCCTACCCCTCCGGGGCAGGCTTGCATGTTGGGCATCCACTTGGGTATATAGCAAGCGATATTTACGCACGGTACAAATGGCTCAAAGGATTCAATGTGCTTCATCCGATGGGTTTTGATGCTTTCGGACTACCAGCGGAGCAGTATGCCATTCAAACCGGACAACACCCGGCAGTTACCACTTCCGAGAATATCGAACAGTACAAGAAGCAGCTTTCACGGCTTGGGTTTGCCTACGACTGGGATCGTGAAGTTCGCACTTCGGATCCTTTTTACTACAAATGGACCCAGTGGGCATTCCTGAAGATGTTCGATGCCTGGTACGATGTAGAAACCGATTCGGCAAAGCCTTTACCGGAGTTGATCGTCCGATTCAGATCACAGGGCACCATCGGGCTGCATGCGGCAAGGTCCACTGAAGCAGTCGATTTCACTGCCGGTGAATGGAACGCCATGTCAGCACACATGCAGCAGCAGGTGCTGATGCATTACCGTATCGCCTATCTGGCCGATACTTTGGTGAACTGGTGCCCGGCATTGGGAACTGTGCTCGCCAATGATGAGGTGAAGGATGGCCTGTCGGAAAGGGGAGGGCACCCTGTGGTCCGCAAAAGCATGAAGCAGTGGTCGCTCAGGATCTCAGCGTATGCACAACGCCTGCTTGACGGCCTCGACAGCCTCGAATGGTCCGAATCAGCCAAAGAGATCCAGCGCAACTGGATCGGCCGCTCCGAAGGGGCCGTAATGCGGTTTGCTGTGATGGGCCACGACCTTGAATTCGAAGTGTTTACCACCCGTCCCGATACCATTTTCGGGTGCACCTTCATGGTACTCGCTCCGGAAAGTGAGCTGGTTCCTGCTCTGATCCATCCCGACCAAAAAAGCGCAGTGGAGGCTTATGTGACTGAAGCAGTAAACAGATCCGACCGTGAGAGGATGGCGGAAGTGAAAAGGGTCTCCGGGGTATTTACCGGAAGCTATGCCGAACACCCCTTCACCAGCGAGCCCATTCCCATCTGGGTGGCCGATTATGTGCTGGCCGGCTATGGTACCGGTGCCATCATGGCGGTCCCGACGCACGACCAGCGCGATTTCGAGTTCGCG
>CAZJZF010000066.1:0-5667 GCA_964550385.1 uncultured Lentimicrobiaceae bacterium
CTTTCTCCAAATGGTTCGGGTGCAGGATTGGAAACCATGGGAGAACGGTAGTGCTGTGCCATAGCTGATGATGAGGTATTAATGGGATGGATATCAGAAGACATTCTGGAGGCGTATTTTTCGGGAATATGCCCGATAGTTTGCTGTGCAACAACGGTTTGTATCGTTGAGGAACCTCCTTCCATCTGGTTCAGGATACCCTTTTCAGGGTTGTTTACCAGAGAAGATTTTCTTTGCAATTTGGCTTGTGCCAACACAGGCAAGCCTGATTTTTCGTCGGTGGAAGGAGACCGGAGGAGGGTGGATTTCGCAGTACGAGGGTGGTACAAATCTCCCTGGGATGAATCAGGCATTCTGACAAACAACCCTATAAGCAGCGCAATAGAAGCAGCAATGGACACACTCTGGTACAGCAGCTTTCGTTTAAAAGGAATCAAAACGGCTCCCTTTTTCAACTTCCCTTTATCGGCAAATACCAGCTCCATATCAGGCTTCAGATATACCTTTTGGAGTTGGCCTAAAAGAATCTGGGCTTCGGAGTTTCCTTCAAGGAGCGAATTAAGCTTGTTCTGTTCTGATGCAGAAAGGTCACCCTCCAGGGAAGCGATGATCAATTCTTCAAGTTTGCCTGACTGGGCTTCAGACACCGGCAGGGTAAGGGATCTATTCAGGATTTCTTTTCCCGGAAAGGTTATAGATTTATCTGGATGTGCTTTACACAGCGCAAGAAGTTTGGCCTCTTTTGCCAGTTCAGGGTGACCTGCCAAAAAGGTTCGGAGGGAAGAATCTCCGGTATCATTCAATTCCCCTTCCATATGTGCAATCACAAATTCAAGGAAATTGCAGGGAGTGATAGTCTTGTCCTGAACCTGCCTTTTCAGGAAGTCGAAGGAAGGTGTAGTCCCTTGGGGTTTATCTGGTTTGGTATTCATGGTCTGGCTACTTTCTTTTATACAACAAGGTCTGCACTCACCAGATAATCTTTCATGGCCACTCTGGCCCTGTAAATGTATACCTTAACCTGCGATTCATTCAGTGTCAATATGTCACCAATTTCTTTATAGGAATATCCTTCATAATCCCGGAGCAATAATGCGGATCGTTGCACATCAGGCAGTCTGGTAACCGCCTCGTCCAATATCTCTTTCAGATCGCTCCAATGTCTGTCGGATGCTGCTGTTTCTCTCCTGATATCACTTAGGGAAGCTGATCGCTGATCTTTCCTGATCATATCAATCATGATATGATAGGCAGCAGTAAAGAGATACGACTTGGATTTTTCGTAGGTGATGGTATCTACTTTTTCCCACATCCGGGTGAAAGCTTCCTGCACAACATCTCGGGAGTTCTCTGAATCGCGAAGGTTTTTCAGGATAAACCGGTAAACGCTGTCGGCATGCTGGTCAACGCAAAGATTGTATTCGGCAGTGGTCATGGAATGCTTCAGGTTTTGCTGCTCTTTTGTGACGCATTTGATCTGATAAAGTTACAAAGAGAGATTTTTTTTTCAGTTTCTCAGGAGCGTAACTGTTCCGCTGAGATGGAGGGTTTTAATCAGGTTTTCTCCGTAGTCATGCGAAAAGACAGCTTTCCATGCATAAACTCCTTCCGGTGCTTCTTTGCCTTCAAAGGTTCCGTTCCAGCCTGAGAGGGGGTCGTTTGAGGCAAAAACCACATTTCCGAACCGATTAAATACCAGTAGCTTATAATCGGTAATGTAGATGCCCTTAGGCAGAAAGATGTCGTTGATGCCGTCGCCGTCAGGCGTAAAAGCATTTGGAAAGTAAGCAGAGGTAATGTCTTTCACCAATACAGGATGGCTTATTTTTCCTTCGCAACCCACATGGTCGGTAACAGTCAGGGTTACGTTGAATATTCCAAGGGTGGTAAATTTGTGTGTGGGATTTTGTTGAGCCGAAGAATTTCCGTCCATAAAATCCCAGAGCCATGCCGCCAGTGGTCCCGGGGAAAGGTCGGAAAAAGCCACGATGCCGTCTTCCAGATATACTTCCCAGGGAGAGGCTTTAAAGTCGGCCAGAGGACCTGGTATAACGGGTATATAAATGGATGCCGAAGCAGTACAAATGCCATCGGAAACTGTAACGATATAATTGCCTGCGAATAAAGAATCCGCTATCGAATCGGTTTGAACCGGAAAAGAATTCCATTGAAAGGAGTAGGGATGGTAATCTCCGGTGACCTGAGCCAAAGCGGCCCCTTTCCCAATGCTGCAGCTGTCTGGCGACAGGAGAACAGTAGCTACAACCGGCTCTTTATGGTTGCCCATAACAAGTGTATCTGTTGCGATGCAATTGTACTGATCTGTAATCTGAACGATCCAGGTGCCTGCTGTAAGGGAACTTACTGTAGCAGTATTGAGCGAGGGGTTGTTGTTCCAGATGTACTGAAAAGGTGCGACACCTCCAGCAATCTGCACAGTGGCTTTGCCATTGGCTGCTGAACACTTTTCATCCTCAACATTAACAAAGGTGAGAGTAGGGCCGGGAGCGGATGGAATTACAATAGTGTCGTAACTGATCAGGCAATTGAAGGCATCCACTACCTTAACGGTGTGTATTCCTGCGGGTTGATTTTGAAGAATATTTCCCCCGGCCTGGGTGTTGCCATTCCAGTAAATGGTATATGGGCCTGTTCCACCGGGTATGATCGTAAGCGTAATTTTTCCTGTAGCGTTTCCGCAATAGTCCGGGATTGTCTGAAAACTCAGGCTGGCTGGCTGAATGGGGGCTCCGTTCGGTCCTCGCGGAGTAATGGCAACGGGAGTGGAATACCAAGTTTGGGAGCCATCCTGTTGCCGCTGAAAGGAGGTCATGGAGCCCGGGTTGATGTTCCCAACATATTCAATTCCTGCGATATTTACTGCGGCAGGAAGAAAATTATTTCCATTGCAGGCGGTAATGTTCTGAATAGGGTTGGCGTACTCAGGTTCTGTATTGAGGTTCAAGGCAGTTCCCGGGAATGCATTCCAGTAGACCCCATCAACAGGTACACCTTGAGAATTGTAGAGCGCGATCCACCCCCACTGGTCTCTGAGAAACCACCGTTCCAAATCACCGCAGAGATATTGTGAATTGAAAGTTGTTTGCCGGTAATAAGTAGTGTTGAAATCAATAGCAGGAGAAGGCGAATTATTCCCTCCTACAATGATAAATCCCAGAGGTGGGATTTTGGTGCCAAACGGAAAGGTGAAAGCTCCCCAATTGCTGCCCACGGATGGTTCGCTTGCGTTGCTTCCCAGCGTAAAACAGCTGATATCTGCAGAATCACAGGGATTGGGGTTGTATAGTTCGATATACTCGCGATTGTAGGGAATCTGGATGTTGGAGGCGGTATTATAAAGAGAATTGGCATTGGTAGTTGGCTGCGGGCTCATATCGTTTGGATTTGCAGCAGGCCCGGCAAATACCTCATTGATGACAACCCCCTGTGGGCTGGCCATTGCCGACAGGCAAAGCAGCAGTATCATTACCAAATACCTCATTATTGATCTATATCTGTCATTAGTTGCTGAGGGTCAACGCTATTCCTGAATAAATGTTTCACCCGTGACTTTAGGTATTTTCAAAAATCACCGAAAGTTACGTCAAAAAATGGTCGTATCGACATTATGTAGAAACAGATAAGGCAAAGGTAAAGTTCAATTAAAGAATGGCGTATATTTGGCCTTTCTGCAGGATTCTTTTTAAGACAATAACTTTTTTAATCATGAACCATACAGATGCCTTCTTTAAACTAACCTACGGACTGTACCTTGTCACGAGTTCGCATGGAGATGAGCGGAATGCCTATATTGCCAATACGGTTTTTCAGGTTACCAGTCAGCCGCCGCGAATGGCCATTAGCTGTCATAAGGAGAACTTTTCTGCCGGATTGTTGGAAAGAGGAGGCTCTTTCGGGATATCTGTTCTGCAAAAGGACACTCCGGTTGAATTCATCCGCCGGTTTGGATACCAGAGTGCGAATGATTCTCCAAAGTTTAAACAACTGAATTTCCGGAAGGGGATAACCGGTGTTCCGGTGGTGTACGACCATACCCTTGCCTGGTTTGAATGCCGTATCGTACAAAAGGTCGATACCGATACACACTGGCTTTTTATCGGTGAGGTGATTGATTTCGGGATGCTCAGCAGTTATGAGGAACCACTCGATTATGCCTGGTATAGGGATACTTACAAGGCAGCTTCGCCATCCAGGGCACCAACTTACGTGGCCACCAATGAAGAATCATTACCGGTTGATGGGTCGCCCACATCTCCTATGTACGATTGTGCCATATGCGAGTATGTGTATAATCCGAAGAGAGGGGATCCATCGAATGGAATTCCTCCGGGGACTCCTTTTGAGGAACTCCCGGAGGATTGGTTGTGTCCGGTTTGTGGCGCGGGAAAAGGGGTTTTCAGTGAAACCTCAGGCCATTATTGAGATTATAAGGACTTGCTGACAATACTCAGGGTGTCACGTGCAATTACCAGCTCTTCGTTGGTGGTTACTACCATGGCAGTATTTCGGCTTTCCGGTTTTGACACCACCATATCCTTACCTCTGATACCTCTGTTCTTTTCGGTGTCAAGGTCAATTCCAAGGAATGTAAGACCTGAGATTACTTTTTCGCGAACAAATACATCATTTTCGCCGATGCCTCCGGTAAAAATCACCAGATCAACGCCATCCATTACCGCTGCGTAGGCGCCGATGTATTTTTTCACGCGATGGCAATACATATCCTGAGCGATTTCAGCACGTTCATTCCCTTCGAGGATGGCTTTTTCGATGTCGCGCATATCGAATGACAATCCGGAAATTCCCAGCACACCGCTTTTCTTGTTGAGGATGTTATTTATTTCCTTGTAATCAAGGTTTTCTTTTTCCATCAGATAAAGGACTACACCGATATCCAGGTCGCCGGCGCGTGTGCCCATCAGCAGCCCTTCAATGGGGGTGAAACCCATGGATGTTTCAACAGACTTTCCTTTGTCGATTGCTGTAATACTGGCACCATTTCCTAAATGGCAGGTGATGATTTTCAGGTCTTCCCAGTTTTTTCCGAGGAGATCGCACCCTTTCTGTGCTACGAATTTATGGCTTGTACCATGGAAGCCGTACCTTCTGATGTTGTATTTTTCATAGTATTCATAAGGAATTCCATAGAGGTAGGCGTGTTTGGGCATCGACTGGTGAAAAGAGGTGTCGAACACTGCCACCTGGGGAACGTCAGGCAGAATGGCATCGATGGAAAGAATCCCCTTGAGGTTGGCCGGGTTGTGCAGCGGAGCCAATTCGATACATTTTTCAATATCCTGTTTCACCCGGTTGGTAATCCTGACGCTGGTTTTGAAATTTTCACCTCCATGAGCCACGCGGTGCCCAACGGCTGCAATTTCCTCTTTGCTTTTAATTACTCCCTGTGCAGGATGCACCAGGATATCGAGAATGATATTGATACCGGTCTGATGATCAGGAATATCCTTCACCATATTGAATTTATCCCGGTTTTTCGCACTGTGCGAAAGCTCGGCACATTTCATCCCGACCCTTTCCACAATTCCTTTGGCGAGGAGGTCGGCTTCGTGAGACATATCAATCAACTGGTACTTAATGGATGAACTTCCGCAGTTCAGCACGAGAATTTTCATTATGTGTAGATTT
>CAZJZF010000066.1:5677-8924 GCA_964550385.1 uncultured Lentimicrobiaceae bacterium
AAGGTTCCTGCTGCCTGGTTGACGGTGATGGCAATGAGGTTTACGATATCATCCACCGAGCATCCTCTGGAAAGGTCGTTGATAGGGGCTGCCATTCCCTGCAGTACGGGGCCAACAGCTTCTGCACCGGCCAGACGTTGCACAAGTTTGTATCCTATATTTCCCGACTGCAGATCGGGGAATACCAGCACATTGGCTTTTCCGGCGATGGGACTGCCCGGGGCTTTGCTTTGACCGATTTTTTCCACAATGGCAGCATCTGCCTGCATTTCCCCGTCGAACAACAGGTCCGGAGCCATCTCTCTGGCTTTTTTGGTGGCATTGGCAACTTTGTCGACCAGAGGGTGTGAAGCACTCCCCTTTGTCGAGAAACTCAGAAGGGCTACCCGGGGTTCGATACCGGCTATTGCTTTGGCTGTTCGTGCAGTACTAACGGCAATCTGGGCAAGCTCATCTTCGGTGGGATCCGGATGAACCGCACAATCGGCAAATACCAGGATGCCATCATCTCCCCATTTTTTATCGTTCAGAAGCATAAAAAAGGCTCCGGATACCACGCTGATTCCGGGAAGGGTTTTTACTATCTGAAAAGCGGGGCGCAAAACATTGCCTGTAGCGTTGGCGGCGCCAGCAACTTCACCATCGGCATCCCCATTTTTTATAAGCAGCGTTGCCAGATAGAGGGGATCTTCAACCTGCTTCAATGCTGCCTCCGGGGTCATCCCTTTTTCCTTGCGGATGCTGTAAAGTAAATCTGCATAGAGTTGCTTGCGCGGATGATCAATCGGATCAATGATCTCAGCCTTTCCAATATTTTTCAGGCCATGTTGTTCTGCCAGCCGGTGGATTTCAGCGGCATTGCCCAGCAGGATGATTCTGGCGAGGCCCTCTTCCAATGCCTGATTGGCGGCTTTAAGGGTTCTCTCTTCGGTTCCTTCGGGTAGTACAATGCATTTGTTGTACTGTTTTGCCCTGCTTTTAATTTGTTCCAGGAAGTCCATACATTAAAAATTTTTAAGATGATACAATTCACAGGAAAGCCTGTGTTTTGCAGATACTATGGCAATGGATGTAATTAATTGGTTTACAGGCTTAAGTCAAATAGATATCAGATGTTCGGCCTGCGGCGCAAATGTAGGAGATATCTGGGAATGTTCCTAATAAAGCGAAAAAAAATCAGTATTGTATAACGGAGGAAGGCCCCGTGCCTGCCGATATTCAGGCTGCGGGGCCACTCTTTGCCGGAGGCAAAATCCTCCTGATCACCAAAAATTACCAAAAACGCGATGAAGGGATGGTTATATAGAATCCTGTCAATCCCAGTTGACCAATGCGATCCCAAAGTTAACAGGATAGAGTTCGGGGCCTTTGCCTTTATCGAATAAGGAAAGCAGGTTGTATTCTGCAAAGAAGTTGAGTGGTCCCCAGCCGATTTTGGCTACGTAGGCAACACGGTAAGGATTCAGGTTAAAACGATCCCACGCTTTTTCCTTTACCTCTTTGCCATCGAGTTCATATACATACTTGGTATGAGAGCGCAGTCTCAGTCCCAGGTTGATACCTCCTGCGATATGGAAACTGTTTTTGCCTGAACCACCGTTCGTTTGGTACTCAAGCAGGAATGGTACTTTAAGGTAGGAGCATGAAAGCTTGCTTTTTTCAAATTCAATACCAGCAGGAGCGGGTTCAGGTATGATTTCCCCATCATTGTTTTTCTTGATAAAATTGCTCCCTTCGAATTTGTAATTGTTGAATTCGATCCCCAAACCGGTTACAATGCCGAGATGATTCTTTACCAACGGGAGATTGGCTTCCAGCAGATTAAGGTTAACCATCAGAGAGTTTGGCATTTTTAACTTCATATAATCAGCACCTGCGGGAAGATCTAAACCATTATCTTCATTGAGGTAGGTATTGATACCCAGTTCGACACCTCCAAAATGGCCGTTGAATTTTTTCTTCTTTCCGGTGTTTTTCATGATCTTTTTTACAGTCTCTATTTTGATGTCTCCATCTTCGATTTCTTTCATAATCTCCTCGGAGATTTCTTCTGCAGGAGCATCTACCCCAGCCATATTCATTCCTGATTGTTCCAGCTGGTTGACCGGCGGTTCAGCCAAAAACTTTACAGAGGCTGCCGCGGTAACTTTTCCGGTAACCTGATCAACAACATTGAGTTTGCCACTGCTGGCGCCACTGGCATTTACGTTGGCAGTTTTTGCCACCAGATCCTCAAATCTGCTGTTGGCTGCGCCGCTCATTTTCAGATTCAGGTTGTCGGTGGTGCCCTGGATCGTCATTACGGAAGCCCCTGACAATCCTGCGTCGAGTGTTTTTGTCTGCACTTCCATCTTAAGAGTGGCAGCACCTCCGGTTTCAACATTGAGCATATCCTGCACAAACAGGTTTTTGCCTTTCACTCCGGCAGCACCTGAAACCCTGATTTTTTCAATCATGGGAGTAGTCACTGTGATCACCAAACCTTCAGCGGTTCTGGAGGAAATTCGCAATACATTGTCTTTTGTTTTCACTGACACCCCGTCCAGTGCCTCAAGGTTACCTTTGGCAACAATTTCATACCCGGGTCCCTGTATCAGTTCTACCGGTGCCGAACCGCTTACTTCAATTATGCTGAACCCGCTGGTTGGGAAGACCATACTGGTATCCTGGGCGTGAGACATCCTGGCCGGAAGAAATGAAACCAGCATAAGAAAAACCGGAGTCATCAGGAGGGCAAATGCTGATGCTTTTGGGTTAAAACAATTTGTTTTCATTTTTAAAGATTTAAGGTTAATTACAATTCTTCTTATCGTTTGATGATACCTTATCCGGTTTCATCAGGCATACGACGCCATGTTGAAACGAAAAGTTACAATCCTGGAAAAAATTGAGAAAGATTTCCGGGTTAAATATCGGAACTCCAGTTATAATTGTATAACCCTTCAATAAGCCGTTTCTTTTTTTCCTCTTCTGGAAGAACATCAAAGGCAGCCTTTTCTCTCAGGTGAATTTCTATTCTGCGTATTTCCTCAGCATGTTCAAGGTCTCTGAATTCCTGCTCTTTTGATTCCCGGAGAAATTGCTCGGCTACCTGCGGAAACAGTTCCAGCAGCAACTCTTCCTTTTCATCCTCTGCAAGAAGTCTGTCTCCTGCATTTTCCAGATGAGGGTTAGGCTGTGGTGTGTATTTGCTTATATTATACGGCGTTTCTTCCCGAATCCCGCAGATCATTTCTCTGAAATCAGG
>CAZJZF010000067.1:0-8909 GCA_964550385.1 uncultured Lentimicrobiaceae bacterium
CGACAGTTTTCCCGCCAGCGTAATGTACGAAGCCTCTTTCCGGCAGGATGCGGTGGTGTGGCAAAATAATTATTTTACATCAGCACTGCTCTATTCGGGGTTTTCTGGGGCTCTGCTCATTCTGCTGATTTTTATTCAGGCCTTTATCATATGGAGAAGGTATGGCAGTGAGCTGGTGTCACTCGTGGCATTGCTGCTGCTGGCAGGGGTTTTCAGATTGCTGTCGTACAACGTATTTTTCACCGAGCCATTATTGCTGGTGGCGGTGCTTTTGCCACTTAATTACCACAGAATCATGCTGATGCGTGGGAATCAGAAAGCCCTTCCAGAAAGCGTTGAGCCAGCATCCGGTAATCATGATGCTCCTTAACCCAGGCCCGGCCCGCATCCCCCATTCTTCGAAGGTCTGCTTCAGGTGTAGCACATAGTTGCCGGATGGCATCGGCAATAGCCTGAGCGTCATCGGCAGGAATGGCGATGCCACAACCTGCCTCAGCCACAGGGTTATTGCACGCCTCTATTCCCTGGATAACAGGTTTTCCGGCCATCATGTAATCGAATATTTTGTTCGGACTTACCCCAAACCGGTACAGAGCCTGTTTCCTGAAACCTACATACAAAAAATCCATCTGATCCAGAAGGGCAGGCAGCTGTTGTTTCGAAACGTTGGATGCGAAATAGAGGTTCCGGATCCCCATCCTTTGTGCTTTTTCCATCAGGTACCTCTTTTCAGGGCCTCTTCCCACCAGCAGGAATGCCACAGGCAACTCCAGGGCAAGGGCTGCTGCTTCAATCAGAGGTTCAAGCCCGTTGGCCACCCCCATTGCGCCGGTGTAGCCTATAATCCGTTTTCCCTGCAACCTGAGCTCTTCCAAAATACGAAGATGTTCGGCCGGAAGTGTCCCTGATGTATCCCATTCTTCTGTTAAAACCCCATTGGGCACATACAGGAATTTACCGGGCTCCATTCCGTGCGCGATCATGTGGGGAAGGGTGCAGGGAAGCAGTGAAACTACCCTGTCCGATTTCCTGTAGGCAAAATTCTCAGCTCTCTGCAGCAAACGGATGTATGGATGCTTGGGAGAATACCCTCCAAGCTCCATCGGCGACAAAGGCCAGAGATCATGTACTTCATACACCAGCTTCGAACCGCATTTTTCTGCAATGCGACTGGCTGGCCAGATATCCAGCGGATAGGTTGACGAAGCAATCACCACTTCAGGATTGTAACGTTTCGCCAATTCCCCGGCACGGGCATACAACTGCCGTACAAAAGAGCCCATGTTCAAAACCCTTTTAAGCGAATTTCCGCTGTAGGCAGGTGTTCTGAGGAACAGATAGGGAACCCCGTCGATCCGGGTCTCGGTGAGATGGCCGGTTATTTTTGGCTGGCGTGTGCGCGTATGGGCGAAGCCTGCTGCTACGATCACTACTTCATTTCCTGTTCGGATCCATTCTCTTGCAAGCAGGAAAGGCCTGTGTTCCATTCCCAGATCGCCTCCGCCGGCATAGTGGTTTATCAGCATGATCCTCATAGGCTACAAAAATTTTCGGCTTCAAACCTACGCTTTTTTCAGGTAGGTTTCTGCACGATGTTTCACATGGCTATTTCTTTATCTTTGCGGAGATGACACAACTGCTTAAGCCCGTAAAACAACCTGCTCCCGTGGTAAATGCTACCGGCTGGTCTCTGGTGCTGCTCGCTTTTCTTATACCCTTTCCCGATAAAGTGCCGGTGGCAGCCGTGTATCTTTTCGGGTTGTGTTCCCTGATAGAAATTATCTATGCCATACGAAAAGCGGGCGCTTGTAAAGAGCTGACAGACAGATTTTTGGATTTTGGTTCTCCATGGGTTTCTGCAGTCCTGGCGATGCTTCCTTTGCTCTATCTTGCGGGGAGTCTCTGGTCGGCAGAGTGGAGCGACTGTGTTTTTGAGCTCGAAAAAAAGAGCCTTCTGCTCGCATTTCCCATCCTCTTCTTCACCGCAAACAGGGATGTTTTTTCCAGGAATTGGATTGAGCGAATACTGCTGGGATTCGCTGCCGGAACCTTTGTGATTACGGTTTATCTGCTGATTTCAGCCTTCCTGACATACAGCAATACCGATGATCAATCCGTCTTTTTCTATTCCAAACTTTCAGAATGGCTTCACCCTTCGTATCTTTCTTTATACGTATGCTTTTCGCTTGGGATTACGGTTTTCCTTTTTCTGTTTTCCAATGCGACAAAACCCCGACTTCGTTTTTTTGTAACAGGAATTATTTCCCTGTGGTGGGTAGGGATGGTAATCATCCTGAGTTCTAAAGCCGGACTTTTTTCCCTGGTGCTCACAATGGGTTTCATGGCAGTTTTAGCATTCATCAAGTGGGGTCGGGTTTCGGTTTGGATCTTTGCGGGTATTGCAGCGGTTCTGTTGGTAACCGGAATCCTGTTTTCCGGGCAGATCACGCCAAGACTTGCTTCAGCAAAAAATCTATTGGGTTCCGAAACCCAAATCTCCCCTACCCATAAGGCTGATGGAATGGTGATCCGAAAGCTCAGCTGGCAGATTGCAGTCGGGCTTTGGAAAGATTATCCCGTTGCGGGGACAGGCACCGGCGATTATCAAAAGCTCACACTGCAACGCATTGAAGAAAAAGGGTTTATGTTTCCTTTTGGAGGGTACAAAAATGCCCATAACCAATACCTGCAGACTGCTGCCACCCTTGGGCTGATGGGTTTTTTAAGCCTGATGTTGTGGCTGGTGGTACCAGTTGCCTATAACAGAAAATTTTCCCTGCGGCTGCATCTTTTCTTTCTGGTTCTGGTGGGTTTCAACCTGCTCGCCGAGTCGATGCTCGAGGCGCAGGCTGGGGTGATGTTTATTTCATTCTTTCATGTCCTTCTTTTCAGCGCAGGTGCTGTCAATAAAAAAGCCGGCTGATATTTCAGCCGGCCTTCGAATGGTTTTCACCGGGGTTGTTAAACGATACCCTGAGCCATCATGGCTTCGGCAACTTTCACGAATCCGCCGATGTTAGCTCCCTTCACATAATTGATGAAGTCACCCTCTTTTCCAAATTTCACGCAGGTAGCGTGGATATTTTTCATGATGGTGTGGAGTCTGGCATCCACCTCTTCGCGGCTCCAGCTCAGGCGCATGGAGTTCTGGGTCATTTCAAGACCTGAGGTGGCAACGCCACCGGCATTGGCAGCTTTGCCGGGACCGTAAAGAATTTTGTTTTCCAGCCATACTTCAATGGCTTCCGGGGTGGAAGGCATATTGGCACCTTCGCTCACTACGAAGCAACCGTTTTTGATAAGGGTTCTGGCTTCGTTGCCATCGATTTCATTCTGCGTTGCATTCGGCATAGCCACATCGCAGGGGATTATCCACGGGCGAATCCCTTCGTGGTATTCACCGCCCCATTTGGCAGTGTATTCACTGATACGGCCACGTTTTACGTTCTTCAGGTTCATTACCCATGCAAGTTTTTCAGCATCAATACCATTCGGGTCGTAGATGAATCCATTGGAATCGGAAAGGGTTACCACCTTGCCACCGAAGAAATTCACTTTTTCAACAGCATATTGGGCTACGTTTCCAGAACCGGAGATGGCTACGGTTTTCCCCTTCAGGCTGTCGCCTTTGTGGTTCAGCATTTCTTCTGCGAAATAGGTAGCTCCGTATCCCGTAGCTTCCGGACGGATCAATGAACCACCCCAGTACAGACCTTTTCCGGTGAGCACTCCGGTGAACTCATTCTTCAGCCTCTTGTACTGTCCGAACATATAACCGATCTCACGTCCGCCAACGCCAATATCACCTGCCGGCACATCGGTGTCAGGGCCGATATGACGGAACAGTTCTGTCATAAAACTCTGGCAGAACTTCATCACTTCATTGTCCGACTTCCCTTTCGGGTCGAAATCTGATCCACCCTTGCCACCCCCCATCGGAAGGGTTGTGAGGGAATTCTTGAACACCTGCTCAAAAGCCAGGAATTTTAAAATACCCAGGTTCACGGTAGGGTGAAAGCGGAGGCCACCCTTGTAAGGGCCAATAGCGCTGTTCATCTCAATGCGGAATCCGCGGTTTACCTGGATTTCCCCTTTGTCATCCAGCCAGGGAACCCTGAAAAGGATGACCCGCTCCGGCTCAACAATGCGCTCCAGAATTTTGGCCTGTTTATACTGGGGATTTTCCTCAATGAACGGGACAAGAGTTTCAACTACTTCCCGGACAGCCTGATGGAATTCAGGTTCAGAAGGATTGCGTGCAATCACCTTCACCATGAATTCATCCACAATCTGATTATACATACTGTGTGACATAAAATAAAAAATTTAGGTTAACAACTAATAGTTTAATTAAGCGGGACAATATTAAGAACAATTTTTTATCAGACAACCAGATTTCGTCAAAATTATTCCCTTCAGATTACTATATTTATTCGCTCTGAATAACGCATTCAGCTATTTATCTAAAATACACTAACTGTGACAGATGACACCATCAAAGGAGCTGAGGAAAATGCTGCCATGCCTGCCAATGTTGACCAATTGCTCCGCGACACCCGCGAAAGGCTGAAAGAACTTGCCTGCATCAATCAAACCACCCTCATCCTGAAGGAGGGCAAACCCATCAATGAAACCCTGCAGCAGGTATGCCTCATCCTCCCCAGGGCATGGCAGTTTCCGGAGTTCACCGCTGCCAGGATTTCCTACGATGGACAGGTGTTTACCACCGGAAACTTCCTGCAGACCGAATGGGTGCAGGTGCAGAACTTTCAGAGTATCGACAGGCGCAAGGGCAAAATAGAAATCTTCTACACGAAAAAGTTCCCACAGGAAGATGAAGGACCCTTTCTCGAAGAGGAACGCCATCTGCTCATCAACCTCAGCAACCTTCTTTCGGGTTACATCAACTCAGAGAAGGCCAAAGACCTGTTGAAATCAACCACGGAGCCCGACAGCCTGCTCCCTGCTCCGCCCAAAGAATCCTTGTCGGTAAGCCGCCAACTGTTGCAGCGATTTCTTACAAAGCAGAATATCGACCGCGATGTGTTTCATGACCTGATGCCTTTTAAGGTGCGTGAAATCCTGCTTGTAGCCAATTTGTACGATGCCTATAATATTGAGGAAGAAGGGCGCTTTACGGAACACATTCTGGGAGAATACTACCAGCTAAACCTCAGTTCCATGCCCAGGGTAACCGGAGTAACCACCCTAGAAGAAGCACTTGAACAGCTTCGCACCCGGCACTTTGATATGGTAATTATTATGATGGGCGTCGATAAAACGGTCCCGATGGAACAAAGCCGCGGCCTGAAGAAAGAATACCCCTATATCCCCATCTTTCTGCTGCTCAACAACAATTCCGATATCGCCATCTTTCACGACTCACCCCAGCTGCTTAGCGCCATAGATAAACTGTTTGTTTGGAACGGCGACTCCAAGATCTTCTTTGCCATGGTAAAACATCTCGAAGACCGGGTGAACGTAGAGAACGATACCCGCATCGGGCTTGTGCGGGTCATCCTGGTAGTGGAAGATTCAGCCAAGTACTATTCGCGATATCTCCCCATGCTCTACACTTCCGTTATGGAGCAAACCCGCCGGAATATCGACGATGTTACTACCGACGAGCTCTATAAAATGCTCAGACTCAGGGCTAGACCGAAGATTCTGCTCGCTTCCACCTTCGAAGAAGCGATGTCGGTGTACAACAAATACAAGGAATTCATGCTCTGCCTCATCACCGATGTGAAATATGAGCGCGCCGGCCAGCTCGATCCCGAAGCGGGATTTCATCTGGTTGAAAAAATCAGGACTGAGATCAAAGACCTTCCGGTGATCATCCAATCTTCGGATGAGGAAAACTCCAACCGCGCCTATCTGCTGAAAACCACTTTCATCGACAAAAACTCCGACGCACTGCTGCAGGAGATCAAAAGTTTCATCAGCCATTACCTGGGATTCGGAAGCTTTGTATTCAAAACCCCGGAAGGGCAGGAGGTGGCCATCGCACACACCATTAAGGAGTTTGAGAAACACCTCAAAACCATTCCGGAAGAGTCGCTGCTGTTTCACTCCAAACGCAACCACTTCTCGTTGTGGTTTATGGCTAGGGGTGAGGTGCAAATTGCCAAACTCATCAATCCCTACCGAACCACCGATTTCAATTCTGCCGAGGAGATCCGCGGGTTCCTGCTGAAAGCCATTCAGCAGTACAGAAACGAGAAGAACAAAGGGAAAGTGATTCCGTTCGAAGACTCGGAAGTGCTGGAGGAGACCAACATCGTAAGCCTTGCCAGCGGATCCCTGGGTGGAAAGGGGAGGGGCGTGGCTTTCATCAATACCCTCATCCACAACTTCGACTTCTCCAATATGGTGCCCAACATCCGCATCAGGGCTCCCAAAACCTGTATTGTGGGTACCGATGAGTTTGAACGGTTTCTCGACCGCAATAAGCTGGCGGGCAGGATCCTGAATGAGCCTGACTACGACAAAATCCAGAAATGGTTCTATGAGGGAAATTTTGGTGATGTGTTTGTGAAACGTATGCGCAAGGTTTTGAAAAATATCGAAAAACCTATTGCAATACGCTCTTCGGGACTTTTCGAAGACAGCAGACTGCAACCCTTTGCAGGGATCTTCGAAACCTATCTGTTGCCCAACAACCACCCCGACTTTGAGGTGCGGCTCAAACAGGCCCTCGACGCCATCAAGCTGGTATATGCTTCTGTGTATTCCAAGGTGGCAAAAGGATATGTGGAGGCCATCCATTATAAAATTGAAGAGGAAAAGATGGCAGTGGTGATTCAGGAGGTGGTTGGGGAGCAGTATGGCGATTATTTTTATCCACACATCAGTGGGGTGGCGCAGTCGTTCAATTACTACCCCTTTGCCCACATGAAACCCGAGGAGGGGTTTGCAGTAGCCGCCCTGGGGCTGGGCAAGTATGTGGTTGAGGCCGAAAAAGCTTACCGCTTTTCACCCAAATATCCCGATACCGACATCAACTCCCCCCGCGATCAGTATCTCAACTCCCAGCTGCAGTTCTATGCGGTTGATCTGGGGAAAAAGGACATTGACCTGATGGAGGGGGATACCGCCGGCCTGGCGCGCCTCGATATCGATGTGGCAGAGGAGCATGGCACTCTGAAACATCTGGCTTCGGTGTATGACCTGCAGCAGGAAACGGTCTCTCCGGGCATCACAAAGCCGGGCCCCCGGATTATCAACTTCGCCAATATCCTTAAATACAACTACGCCCCGATGGCAAAAACCCTCGAGGTGGTGCTGGATGTAGTAAAGGAAGCGCTGGGATCGCCCGTGGAAATCGAGTTTGCCATCGACCTGAACAAAGATAAAAGCTACCGCTCTTCGTTTTACCTCCTGCAGATCAAGCCCCTTATCGGCAATCTGTCGGACTATATCATCGATACCGACGCCATCGACCGTTCCAAACTTCTGCTCTACAGCGAAAAAGGGATGGGCAACGGTCTTATCGACGATATTTACGACCTGATTTACGTGGACCGTGACATCTTCGATAAGTCGATGACGATGGAGATGGCCGACGAGATCGAGGTGCTGAACCAGAAACTGGGGGCAGAAGACCGGAAATACATCCTGATAGGTCCCGGACGCTGGGGTACCCGCGACCGGTGGATCGGTATCCCCGTGCAGTGGTCGCAGATCTCCAACGCCCGCATCATCGTGGAAACCAGCCTCGAAGGATTTCCGCTCGATGCATCCTCAGGCTCACACTTCTTCCACAACGTTACCTCCATGAACGTGGGTTACTTTTCAGTGCAGGAAGGTATTGGATCCAACTTCATCGACTGGAACAAGCTCAAGGGGATGCCCGAGGTGCAGCGTACCAAATGGTTCCGACATATCCGCATGGCTGAGCCTTTCGTAGTAAAGATGGACGGTAAAAAGCGCATCGCCATCGTCGGACAGGGAATTTAGGAGTTTATAAAGTTTATAAAGTTTATAAAGTTTATAAAGTTTATAAAGTTTATAAAGTTTGTAAAGTTTGTAAGATCAACGTTTTCAGGATTTTAAATAATATTTTGCGGAAGGGTTTTAAAAAACTAAAATAGTGCGTATATTTAGGCGCCCTTTGTCACATAACATATAAAACAGAGGTAGCTAATCAACTATGTATTAATTTAAATTCTTGCCGTATGAGAAAGATTTTACTTTTTGCATGTGGATTACTGATTACTAGTGTTTTATCAGCACAAATCATCACCCGGGATGATGCTCCGTCTGTGCTGCGCTTCGGCACACGCCCTTTGGCAGGCAATTACGGTGTTTTTATTGGCCCATCGATCTTTGGGATCATCGACCTGGCAAAGTCGACCGAAAACGTGGGACAAAACACCTTCCTGCTGGGTCTCCCTATGGTGAATGTAAAATACTACAAAACCGACGACATTGAATGGCGTTTGGGCATCCAGATGGCCAATGAGAAATCGAGGCTGGTGGGCGAACCCGACACTACATTGCCCATCATTGGAAATCAGAAAGAACTGCTGTCGGAATCGGTATTCCGCCTCACACCTGCCATTACCAAACACTTTAGCAAAAAGAACATCATGGATGTGTATATGGGGGGTGGTGTTGCCCTGGGATGGAATTCGTACCGCGACTTGACTGAATTCAACGATCTGAATTCCAGAGCTATAAGCCAGAATGTTATCGTTGGAGGGTTCAGCTTCATCATGGGGCTTCAGGCCTTCATCGCCGACCTGCCCATTGCCGTGGGGGTTGAATATGGGATCTCAGCCCTCGGACATTACGGTCTGCAATACAAAATAAAGGAAATGAATGCCGGTAAGGAGCAAATCTATTACATGGCAGACCTGAACGACTTACATCAATACAATAGCTAGAAATACAAGAATTTCTTTCTC